>NZ_RZOM01000002.1:0-24206 GCF_003999175.1 Mesorhizobium sp. M7A.F.Ca.ET.027.03.2.1
GCTGAATACTTCACGGCCGTCAGTGATCGTCATCCGTGTCTGCGCGAGGTCGAGGTCGGCATGGAACGGAGTGTTGCTTCCCCCGGCGGGAATCTGGATTAGCCCGTAGCGCGAGCCGTCGGAATCCACCGAAGCGCCGAGAATGCCTCGATCCGGGTCATCGCAAGGACTGATCACCATGGCGCCGGCGGCATCGGCAAACAGCACGGCGCTGGCGCGCTCGGCCAAATTGATGCGGTGGCTGAGGATGTTGGCGGCGATGACAAGGCTCGCTTTGCCGTGCAGGCGGGTGAACCCGCCGGCGAACATCAGCGCATAGATGAAGCCGGCGCAGGCGCCGGTCAGGTCGATCGCTCCGGCGCGGCCTAGCCCCAGCCGATGTGCGACCAGCGGCGCGCTTGGCGGCAGAAGGTGATCGGGCGTCGACGTGGCGAGCAAGAGTAGACCGACGTCGCCGCGGTCGATACCGGCATTGGTCAGCGCCATGTCGCCGGCAGAGGCGGCAAGGCCCGACAGCGTGTCTTCGTCTGTTGCCCAGAAGCGCGAGCGAATTCCGGTGCGCCGCTCGATCCAGCCGGGCTCAAGCCCGAGCCGGTCTTCGATTTCCGGGTTCTCGACCTTGCGCGCCGGCGCATGATGGCCGAAGCCGAGAACGCGCGACGATAGGTTCATGGCCGCGAGCCGAAGCGTTCGCCGGCCTCCTCTATCGCGTCATAGAGCCCGCCCAATTCGTCGCTGGTGATGCAATAGGGCGGTAGAAGATAGAGGACATTGCCGAGCGGGCGCACAAGTAGCCCCCGCTCAAGGAAAAAAGCGCGCAGTTTTGGCCCGATCTCGGCCAGATAACCGGCTGAGCCGGTGCGTAGGTCGAGTGCCGCGATGGTGCCGGTTGTCCGGCAGTCGGTGAAATATGGATTGACCCGGAAGCGTTGCAGCCCGGCGGCCTGCCTCGCGCTCAAGACCGCGATCCGCTCGGCCACCGGCTCGTCACGCCAGATCTCGACATTGGCAAGTGCTGCCGCGCAGGCGATCGGATTGGCGGTGTAGGAGCTCGAATGGAAAAACGTCTTCTTGCGATCCTCCGAAAAGTGAGCGTGGAAGATGGCATCGGTGGCGATCGTGGCGGCCAGCGGGATGGTACCACCGGTCAGACCTTTCGAGGTGCACAAGATGTCGGGCGAGACGGACGCCTGTTCGCAGGCAAACATGGTTCCGGTGCGCCCCCAGCCGGTCATCACTTCATCGGCGATCAGCAGCGTGCCGGAGGCTTCGGCGATCCTCTTCAATTCGGCAAGAACCCAGGCCGGATACATCAGCATGCCGCCGGCGCCAAGCACCAGCGGCTCGACGATCAGCGCGGCTGCGCGCCGGTCGCGGCTAACGGCCTCGAACCGATCCAGCGTTTCCTGCTCGCGCCCGGCGGCCGGGAAGGGGATGGCGTCGACCTCGAACAGCAAAGGATCATAGGCGGCGTTGAAGACGCCGCGGGCGCCGACGCTCATCGCCCCGATCGTGTCGCCATGATAGCTGTGCTCCATGACGGCGATGCGCGAACGCGGCGCGCCGATGTTGCGGAAATAGCCGAGCGCCATCTTCAGCGCGACTTCGACTGAGGTGGAGCCACTGTCGGAATAGAACACCCGGTCGAGGCCGGCGGGTGCGATGCCGATAAGCGCCTCGGCCAGCCGTTCGGCCGGCTCGTGGGTGAAGCCCGCGAAGATGATCTGGTCGAGGCTCGACGCGGTCGTCTCGATGGCCTTCATGATGCGGGGGTGGCGATGGCCATGGGTGACGACCCACCAGGAAGAAATCGCATCGAGGATGCGGAAGCCGTCGGCCTTGTGGAGATAGGCGCCTTCAGTCAGCACGATTTCAGGGACCGAGGGCTCTAGCGCGTGCTGCGTGAACGGATGCCAGACTCGAGACTCCGCCATCAGTCGCCTCCGGCAATCATGGCCAGGTCGAAGCCGGAAATCATTGCATCTCTCAACGTTTCACCCGTCAGCGGACCGAGGTGCGGCAGCCTGCCCAGCTGCGGCACGCCGCCGAATTCCACGATTGTCCTTTGTGTATCGGCCACCTCTTCGCCAATGAAGGCAATGCCGATGAGCGGGATGGAGCGGGCTCTCAGGGCCTCGATCGACAACAGCGTATGATTGATGGTGCCAAGCGCGGTGCGGGCGCACAGTATGACCGGCAGCCGCCATTGTTCGAATATGTCAATGAACCTTGTCTGTCGATTGAGCGGCACCATCAGCCCGCCGGCGCCTTCGATGACGAGCGGTGTCGGCAGGACCGGAAATGAAAGATCGTCGGCCTCGATCGCGACGCCGTCGATTTCGGCTGATCGATGCGGCGACAGCGGCATCGTCAGTCGATAGACTTCGGGCAGCACGCGTCCGTCGGGCAAGCCGGAAAGCCGGGCGACGACCTCGCTGTCGGTCTCCTCGTTGAGGCCCGATTGCACCGGCTTCCAGTAGAAGCCGTCGAGCAGCCCGGCAAGTCCGGCCGAAAACACTGTCTTGCCAATTCCAGTGTCTGTTCCGGTGACGACGATGCGTTTGGTCATGCTGTGGCCAACACTCCGACGAGAGCCTCGACCATGGCGGAAATGTCGGCTTCGTCGACGTTGAGAGTCAGCGAAATGCGCAGGCGCGACGTACCCTCAGGCACTGTCGGCGGGCGAATGCCGCGTATGTCGAAGCCGCGTGCCTGCAGTCCTGCCGCCACCGCCATGGTGCGGCTGTTATCGCCGATCACAAGCGGCTGGATCTGCGAACCGCTGGGCATCACGCCGCAGCGTTCGGCCAATTGCCGGCTCGCGAAAGCGACACGCTCGTGCAACTGAGCACGACGCATAGGCTCGTCAGACAGAATAGTCAGCGCCTCACGTGCCGCGACTGCCATCAGCGGCGATGGTGCGGTCGCATAGATGAATGGCCGGCACCGGTTGATAAGATAGTCGCACAGTGTTCGCGGTCCGGTAACGAGCGCGCCGGATGCGCCAAGCGCCTTGCCGCATGTGTGGAGCGTGACGATGTTGTCGCGGCCTTCATACGCGGCGGCCAGTCCCCGGCCGTCGGATCCCCAGACGCCGGTGGCATGCGCTTCATCGACGACGATGAATGCCTGGTACCGATCAGCCAGCGCGACCAGGCTCTCCATCGGCGCACGGTCGCCATCCATGCTGTAAAGGCTTTCGAAGGCGATCCACACCCGCCCCATGCCGCCTTCGGCGCGCCAGCGGGTGATTGCGTCCTCGACAGCGTCGACGTCGTTGTGCGCGGCCAGCTTGAACTCAGCGCGCCCGGCCTGGGCACCCTCATGCATGCTGGCATGAGCGAGCTCGTCGAGGACCAGCAGGTCGCCTTTCTGCGGCAGGGCCGTCAGCAGAGCGAAGTTGGCGATATAGCCGCTGCCGAAGAACAGTGCACGCTCGGCTCCGAAAAATGCCGCTGCGTCCGCCTCCAGTTGCTCATGTTCCGGTGCATTGCCGCGCAACAGCCGCGATCCGGTGGCGCCCACTGGCGTGCCCCGCGCAATCGCCGTCGAAACCGCATCGCCCAGTCTTTTGGAGGCGGCAAGTCCGATATAGTCGTTCGACGAGAAGTCGAGCCCGGCGCGCGGTGCGAGCGTCCGCAACCGGTCCTTGCGCCCCAGTCCCCGCAAGGTTGCGTCATAGCGGGCAAGAATTGCCTCCTTCATTGCGTGGCGAGTTCCATAGGCTCAATGCCGAGGCGCCGGAACAGAAGGGTATCCTTGTCCTCGCCGGGATTTCCCGCCGTCAGCAGCGTGTCGCCGACAAAGATCGAATTGGCCCCGGCAAAGAAGCACAGCGCCTGCGTTTCGTCGCTCATCGCCGTCCTGCCGGCGGACAGCCTTACATAGGATTTCGGCATCATCACCCGCGCGAGCGCAACGATGCGGACGAAATCGATCGGATCGATGGCGTCGGCCGCGGCAAGCGGCGTGCCTTCGATGGGAATAAGCATGTTGATCGGCACGCTTTCCGGCGGCTCGGGCAGGTTCGCGAGCGTGACCAGCATGTCGATGCGATCGGTCTTTTCTTCTCCCATCCCGACAATGCCGCCGCAGCAGACTTTCATCCCAACCGCGCGCACGTGCCCAAGCGTTTCCAGCCGGTCGGCAAAAGTCCTGGTTGAAATAACCTCGCCATAGTAGCGCTCAGAGGTATCGATGTTGTGGTTATAGTAGTCGAGACCGGCCTGCTTCAGGCGAGCAGCTTGCTCAAGATCGAGCATGCCGAGCGTCATGCAGGTCTCCATGCCGAGGGCCTTGACGCCCTCAATCATGGCGACCACAACCTCCATGTCGCGCTCCTTGGGACTTCGCCACGCCGCGCCCATGCAATAGCGCGTTGCGCCGCCATCACGCGCCATGGCCGCTTCGTCGATGACATGCTTGACGTCCACCAGCTTCGACGCCTTCACACCGGTTTCGTAATGCGCAGACTGGCTGCAATAGCCGCAATCTTCGGGGCACCCGCCGGTCTTGATGCTAAGGAGCCGCGACAGCTGCACTCGGTTTCGATCGAAGTTCTGGCGGTGGATCGTCTGAGCTAGGAACAGCAGATCGTTGAATGGCATGCCGTAGATGGCCTCGGCCTCTTTGCGGTTCCATCGCGGAGGCGTTCCATCGACCGATTGCATGGTCTGGTTCACGTCGAACTCCGAGTTCATTCCAATCGTCATCGTCAAACCTTTGTTTGCTAGTCCGGTACGCCTTCTTGGCTTTGGGGCGCACTCGCTAAAGGCGAGCTGCGGCACGTCTTTCCAGCACCTCCTACGCCTGCCGAGCTGATGTTGCTCCTCACGCCGTAATCCTCAGTTCAAGTGCTTGCAGATGTTCTGGTGGTCCGGCATGTCCAGGCCGATGTCGAGGATCGGGGCGCTGTGCGTCAGCCAACCCATGGAGATGAGATCGACACCGGTCGCCGCAATCGCCGCCGCCGTTTTCGGCATCACCCGACCGGACGCCTCGGTGATCGTACGGCCATCCACTATAGAAACCGCGCGGGCAAGATCCTCGACCGACATATTGTCGAGCAGCACCGCGTCAACACCAATCGCGAGCGCTGCATCGAGCTGCTTCAGCGTGTCGACCTCGACCTCGACCTTCACCATATGCCCTGCTGCGGCGCGCGCCCGCTCTATTGCTGTGCGGATATCGCCGGCGATCGCGATGTGGTTGTCCTTTATGAGCACGCCGTCATCGAGGCCGAACCGGTGATTGGCACCGCCGCCGACGCGCACGGCGTATTTCTCCAATGCCCGCAGCCCGGGCGTCGTCTTTCGCGTCGATACAATCCTCGCCTTGTGACCGCGCACGGCCTCAACCATGGCCGCTGTGGCAGTGGCAATGCCGCTCAGCCGGCATAAGAAATTGAGGGCCGTGCGTTCGGCCGTGAGCAGGCCTCGTGCGGGTCCGGACAATCTTGCAATGGTTTCCCCGGCCCCAACCTCGCTGCCATCAGGGCGCCAGATCTGGATGTTGATCGCCGGTTCCACGAGAAGGAAGGCATACGAGACCAGATCGAGCCCGGCAACGACGCCCGCCTGCCTCGCTTTGAGCACCAACGTGGCAGTGCAATCATACGGGATAACCGCATCGGTGGTCAGGTCGCCGGATCTGCCCAGGTCTTCGAGGAGCGCAACGCGCACAATCGGTTCGATCAGGGTCGCGGGGAGGGGGGAGAATGAAGTCATATCAAGTGCTCCGTATGGTAGCCCGGCAATCGAGTGCGGCCGCGGCCCGCATTGCGCTGTGCAGTGTCAGCCGTGATGGGCGCACGTTGGCATCGTGGAGCGGGAAATCGGACCGACAGTGCGCGCCTCGACTCTCTTCCCGCCTCAGGGCCGCCGCGGCG
The DNA here is from genome assembly GCF_003999175.1 of Mesorhizobium sp. M7A.F.Ca.ET.027.03.2.1. Taxonomy (NCBI): domain Bacteria; kingdom Pseudomonadati; phylum Pseudomonadota; class Alphaproteobacteria; order Hyphomicrobiales; family Phyllobacteriaceae; genus Mesorhizobium; species Mesorhizobium sp. M7A.F.Ca.ET.027.03.2.1. The sequence goes on from NZ_RZOM01000002.1 coordinate 5,888, forward strand.
ATCATCAGTGAGACCAAAGCCGGACCAGAGGCAGCGACACTATTGGCTGCGATCGGCAGCAGGGTCGCCACCGCTTCGCGCATTGCCTCGCCGTCGCGGATGATACCCAGGGCGGCGGAGACAATCGGGCGGACCACGGAAGCGTCTGGTCGTGGAGGGACGAATGTGGAGCATCTGCGCGGTCGCCGGGTATACGACGTGCCGGCAACGCTTTCGGCAACCCAGCTCGCGGTGACCGCCGCTTCGGTGAGCGAGTTGCTGGCCAGGCGGTTGGCGCCGTGCAGGCCGGTACAGGCCACCTCACCGCAGGCCCACAATCCCTCGATGGAGCTGCGGCCGGCGCTGTCTACGGCGACGCCGCCCATGTGATAATGTGCCGCCGGGCGCACCGGGATCAGGTCGGTCGCGGGGTCGATTCCTGCGCTCCGGCACAATTCGGCGATGCCTGGAAAACGCTTGCCAAATCTCGGGCCGAGACTTTGCCGTGCGTCCAGGAATACGCGGCGTCCAACGGCAAGCTGGTGCCAAATGGCGCGCGCTACGACGTCGCGAGGCGCAAGTTCACCGCCAGGTGTGTCGGCGAGGAAGCGCTCTCCTCGCTCATCGATGAGCACCGCGCCTTCGCCACGCACGGCTTCGCTCACCAGCGGCATCGGCCGGCGCGGACCGTCGAGCGCAGTTGGATGGAACTGTATGAATTCCAAGTCGGCGAGTTCCGCCCCCGCCCATGCGGCGAGCGCCAGCCCGTGACCCCATGAGCCAGCGGGGTTTGTCGTGTCGCAAAACAGCCCGCCGACGCCGCCGGTCGCCAGCACCGCGCGACGCGTGGGCAGAGCGAGCGCGCCGGCTCGTCCTGCTGCGACCACGGCGATGACCGACCCGTCCTGCACGACCAGCCGGCGGACCTCCACATTTTCGATAATGGTGATCGAGGCTGTACGCCGAACCGCGGCGACGAGCGCGCGCACCAACTCGCGACCGGTGGCGTCGCCGGCTGCATGCACAATTCGCCGTCGCGAGTGTGCCGCCTCGAGCCCAAGTCGCAACGCGCGGTCAGGGTGCTGGTCGAAGTCGACGCCGAACCTTTGGATCGTCCTAATCGCTTCGGGTGCAGCTCGTACCACTCGCCGCACCGTGGCCTCATCGCAGAGTCCGTCGCCGGCAGCTATCGTGTCGCAAAGGTGAAAATCTGGGCCGTCGTCGCCCCCGAGACTTGCCGCAAGACCGCCCTGGGCAAGTTCACTGCAGGCTCCGGTTCCAAGCGGCGCGTTGGTCAAAAGCACGACCGGTTCCGGCGCCAGATGAAGCGCCGTCATCAGGCCGGCAATGCCGCCGCCGATGACGACCGGCGCCCCGGCGATGTCGCGAACCTCCAGACTCATAGGGAAAGCATGCGCTCGACCGCGCGGCGGGCGGGGCCGGCAATTTCGGGATCAATCCGGACCTCATGCCGGTTCTGCTCGAGTGCGGCGCGAATGTTGGCCAGGTTGATGCGCTTCATGTGCGGGCACAGATTGCATGGGCGAACGAACTCGACGTCGGGATGCGCGACCGCGACGTTGTCGCTCATCGAACATTCGGTCAGAAGGACGACACGCGTCGGTTTCTCACGCTCGACATAATCCGACATCGCCGCGGTCGAGCCGGAGAACTCCGCCTCCGCGACAACGTCTGGTGGGCATTCTGGATGGGCCAGCACGATGACGCCTGGATGGGCATCGCGCAGTTCCCGGATGTCTGCTGCGGTGAAGCGCTCATGCACCTCGCAATGGCCTTTCCAGGCGATGATCTCGACGTCTGTATCGGCTGCCACGTTCCTCGCCAGATATTCGTCCGGGAGCATCAGCACACGCGCCACGCCAAGCGATTCCACCACCGCCTTGGCGTTGCCGGACGTGCAGCAGATGTCGGACTCCGCTTTTACGGCGGCGGAAGTGTTGACGTAAGTAACAACGGGGACCCCCGGATACCGCAGCCGCATTAGCCGCACGTCGTTTGCCGTGATCGATTCGGCCAGCGAGCAGCCGGCGCGGAGATCCGGGATGAGCACGGTCTTGTTCGGATTGAGCAGTTTTGCCGTCTCGGCCATGAAATGAACGCCGGCAACCACGATGATGTCGGCGTCGACCGTCACCGCCTTGTGGGCCAACGCCAGGCTGTCGCCGACGATGTCTGCCACGCAATGAAAAATTTCGGGCGTCTGGTAATTGTGCGCCAGCACCACCGCATTGCGCTCACGCTTCAGCGCTAAGATGGCTTCAATATCGCCGGCGAACGCGAGCCATTCAACGGGTGGGATCACCCGCCGGACACGCTCATACAGGGACGCAGCCATAGGTAACGCCCCAGTCATTGGCGCCTCGATTATATTCGGTTTGACAATAAGGGAATATATCTACCTTGACTATAAGTATGTCAAGCCCGCGCCAGCGGTAATTTTGTCCCGGCGATAGCCCTGTCGTCGAGGACGGCATGCCGGAAGCGATAAAGCTTCGCCGGTCGGCCGCCCGTGTCGAGGGAGGTCTCCCCGGTCTCCTCAACAAGTTCCTGCTGCTCGACCAATCTCCGGAAGTTCGGCTTGTTGATCAGCCTGCCAGCCAAAGCTTCCACGGTTCGCTGCAGTTGCAGCAGCGTGAAGGAAGGCCGCATAAGCTCGAACACGACCGGCCGGTATTTGATCTTCGAACGCAGCCGCGCGATCCCGGTTGCCAGAATACGACGGTGGTCAGCGACCATTGGTTTGCCAGCCGCGGCCGCAATCGCGTCCCTGCCGCCACCGGCCTCCTCAATCAGACCAGCTTCATAGAGCAACTCGTAGCGTTGGAGCGTGAGTTCCTCGTTCCAATGGCGGTCGTCGAAGCCGAAGGCTATCGCAGCGCGCTGCCGGCGCTCGCGTTGAGTGGTCGGCTCGCTGGCGCCGCCGGCCCACTCAATCAGGCGGGGCCGCAATCTATCGAGCAGCACAGGCGGCGTGCCGAAGCGGTGGTCCTCCCAGGGAAAATATTCGTACCAACTTTGCCAGCCGCACGCGGCCGAGTTCGTTGCCTGTTCCTTCCTGGTCAATGCGAGATAGCTGATTGAGATGACGCGCTGGTGGCGCTCAGTGCCGATGCGATCGCGATCGGCGAAGGTGTAGAGTTGCTCGATGTATCCAAGTGCATGGCCGGTCTGCTGCTCCACCCACCCCCTCAAACCCGACTGCAGTGATCGATGCTCAAGGGCAAAAGGTCCAGAAGGGAGGGTGTCCGCATGACCGACTGTGAGGACACAGGGCTCACTGTCGTTTACGGCGACCACGACGGCAGTCAGGTCCACTTTGGCTTCGTCAGCTTTGACGGCGGCTTTGCCTTTCTTGGTTCTTCTTGTCTGAGGATCCATGTTTGCGAAAGCGGGTTGGCCCAACGGAGCGCCTTAATCGATTGAATGTAACCTTGGAAGCCAGCACGTCAACACCAGAGTACTCAAGCGCTGTTTTTAGCTCTTCGCAGTCGCACAAAAATATGCCAAACGCGACACCCGCTGTTGGTAACGTAAGGGAAGGGGCCTCGGTTGAGCGCGGCTGGTGAGATAAAAGGGATGACTCCTCCAGATATTCGATCGCGAAAAGGCCAGACGCCACTTGTATGCTTGACGGCCTACACCACGCCGGTCGCGAGGCTGCTCGATCGCCACTGCGACATCGTTCTTGTCGGCGACAGCGTCGGCATGGTGCTGCACGGCCTGTCGTCGACGCTGGGGGTCACGCTCGACATGATGATCATGCACGGACAGGCCGTTCGCCGCGGCCTTGAACACGCGCTGATGGTCGTCGACCTGCCCTTCGGTTCCTACGAGGAAAGCCCAGAGCACGCTTTCGGCAACGCTGCGCGCGTGATGGGTGAGACCGGTTGTTCAGCGGTAAAGATCGAGGGCGGCGAGACCATCTCGGAAACCATCCGCTTCCTTACCGCGCGCGGCGTACCTGTCATGGCCCATGTGGGCCTGACGCCGCAGGCGGTAAACACGTTTGGAGGCTATCGTGTGCAGGGCCGGGGAGCCGATGCAGAGCGGATCAGGCGCGACGCCAGGGCGGTAACCGAAGCGGGCGCCTTCTCCTTGGTGCTGGAAAAGATACCGGAGCAGCTTGCACGGCAGATAACCGCCGATATCGACATACCCACAATCGGCATCGGTGCCTCGCCAGCTTGCGACGGCCAGATTCTGGTGAGCCACGATATGCTCGGGCTCTTCACCTCATTTCGGCCGAAGTTCGTCAAACGCTATGCCGAGCTCGGTGAGCAGGCTGAGGCGGCAATCGCCGCTTACGCCACCGATGTGCGGAACCGGCACTTTCCGGCGGTCGAACATCTCTATGTCAACGCCTTGAAGGCCGGTGACTTCACATGAGCGTGCCGATCGCTCGAACCGTGAGCGAGCTGCGCGGCGTCGTTGCGCAATGGCGTCGCTCGGGTGCCACGATCGGTATTGTGCCGACCATGGGAGCCTTGCACGACGGGCATCTGAGCCTCGTGCGGAAGGCGCTCGAAAGGGCCGAGCGGGTGATCGTGACGCTGTTCGTAAACCCCAAGCAGTTCAACAGCCCCGCCGACCTGATTGCCTACCCTCGGACGGAAAGCGACGATGCTGCCAAGCTCGCTCTGCTGGGCACGCATCTGCTCTATGTGCCGGACACAGAGGAAATGTACCAGGTGGGCTTCGCCACGGCCGTTTCAGTGTCCGGCATCAGCGAATGCCTTTGCGGCGCATTCCGGCCCGGCCATTTCAATGGCGTGGCGACGGTCGTGGCCAAGCTCTTCCTGCAGGCCGGCGCTGACTTCGCCTTTTTTGGCGAAAAGGATTTTCAGCAACTTCAGCTTGTCAGGCGCTTGGTCCGGGATCTCGACATTCCGATCACTATTGTGCCCTGTCCGACAGTCCGCGAAGCCGATGGTCTTGCGCTATCGTCGCGTAACGTGCGGCTCTCCCCAGCCCAACGCGCCATTGCCCCAAAACTAGCATCGGTCCTGCTCGATACGGCCGAGCGGCTTGCACGCGGCTCCCCCATCCTGCCTACGCTTGATGAAGCGCGTGCAGCAATTCTGGCTGCCGGCTATCGCGAGCTCGAATACCTGGAGCTGCGCGGAGAAACAGACCTGCAATCGTTAGCAAGCCTTGACCGACCGGCACGCTTGCTTGCTGCGGCTTGGCTTGGCGACACGCGGCTCATCGATAACGTCGCAATATCACCCATCGGTAGTTGGTCAGGTGGGCGGAGCTCTCTCCAATCGGAAGCAGCACAGCAATTGCGGTGATGACGGCGGCGCGTCGTATGCCCTGCAGGGACAGGCCATCATTTAGAACCACGTCTCCGTCGGCTTCCAGCAACCTCCGCGAGGTACGCTAAGCGCAGATGCATCGCGTATTTGAAACCTTGGTCGAGCAACTCTCTGCAAGCGTCGATGCCGTCGATCTCCATGAGGCAATGGCGTCCGCCGCAGCCGGGTTCGACTTTCCGCTCTTCGCTTATTTCACCTACCCATCCGCTTCCGGCGACAGGCCGCGATTGATCTCGAATTATCCATCATCATGGACATCACATTACCTGCAACAGCGCTACCACAGCGTGGATCCCGTGATCCTGCGGGGACTGCGGGGCTGGGATACCTTCGACTGGGGTGTGGACCGCGATCACCGTTATTTGCCGACCTCTCAGCAGGAAGTCCTGGAAAAAGCAGCTGAGTTCGGCATTCGCGGCGGACTGACCATGTCGATGCATGATCATCGCGGCCGGTTCGCCGCACTGACCTTCGCCTCCAACGAGGCGCATCCGCCATTTCTGAGGTCGCTGACGCGCTACGAAAAAGCAATGCAACTGGTTGCGATCAACGTTCATATCCATGCCCGGCGCAGGCTCGCCGAAGATTGCGTGGTAGATGGCATAACGCTCACCCGGCGGGAGTTCGAGTGCCTGAAATGGGCGGCGTGCGGCAAGTCGGCCTGGGATATCAGCCAGATTCTCGGTGTCTCGAAACGCACCGTGACCTTCCATCAGGAAAACGCCAAGGCGAAGCTTGGCGTGCGAACCATCAACCAGGCCGTAGTGCGGATGGCTGCTCGGGCGAGATCCTGATCCTCTCCAAGTCTAGCTGTAAAGGTCTACAGGCTGCATTCATGACGGCTTTGCCCTTCGATTGCGTGGACACATCCCGCACGGAGACGACAATGATGCAGCTGATAACACCCGACTGCTACGCCGAGTTTGCGAGCGAACTCAAGGAAATGCACGGACTTAGGTATCGGGTTTTCAAGAAGCGGCTCGATTGGGAAGTGCAGACCGAAGGCGAAATGGAAACGGACCCGTTTGACAGCCTGAACCCCGTCTACCTGCTTCTCAAGGGGTCCGATTGGCGAACTTGCGGCTGCGTCCGCCTTTTGCCGACCACCGGACCGACAATGTTGCGCGATACGTTTCCGACGCTGCTGGATGAGATGGTGGTCCCTGCGAGTGCCGATATCTGGGAGAGTAGTCGTTTCGCGCTCGATCTCCCTGCGACAGCGCCGAAGGCAGCTGGCGGCCTGGCCCAAGCAACCTACGAGCTCTTCGCGGGGATCATCGAATTCGGCTTGGCCAACAATCTCTCCGGGATCGTAACGGTGACAGATACGCGCATCGAAAGGATCCTTCGTCTCGCCACCTGGCCGTTGTCACGTATCGGACAGCCCAAGCAGGTCGGCAACACCGAGGCAGTCGCCGGCTTCCTCGATATTTCCTACGCCAGTCTCTTGCGCATCCGCTGGAGGGGACGCCTCAACGGGCCGGTGTTGTGGCAACCAGTTCTCATCCAATCGGCATAGCGCCTGCGGATGCTCAGCCGTGACTTGAGTTAAGTCTGCTCACGGCCGCCACCGCCGCCGTGAGGGTGAGCGGACCCGCCCCCACGAGCTTTCGACTGTTCCGGTCGATTGGCTCGCGCGGCCGGACTTTGGATTTCCGTAGGCGCAACCCGCAGTCCAGCGTGAGCACGCCAAAATGGCGCCCCTCCGCTTCGTCCAAAGAAGCCAACGTGGCTTCTGAGGTCGTCTTAGAATATTGGACCGGCCGCCGTGAGCGATCGCAACCTCAAACCTTTGCCGGTATGCCGGTTTGGCCGGACCGTCGGCCAGTCGGAGCAGTCCCCTGATAAGGACCCGAGCTGACGCGCGGTCCAACAGCGCCCGAGCCTATGCTTTGTGCATTACCGTTCGGTTGGCCATGTCGTCCAAGACCGCATGAAGAAGGCTTCCAACCTCCTGCGCAGCGAGCTCTGGCGCAATTCCTACATCGGACAATTGAATGAGCATTTTCTTGGCAGCACAGCGCCAGAACGCACTCGCCGCCTCGCCGTTCTTGGTCTCGAGGGCCTGGGCGATACTTTCGACCAATATACGTCGCCGATGCAGCGGAAATACGCAAATGTTTGATTCATGCATCAATCACCTCACAGATTCAGTTCCACAAAGAAAAACACCGGCGTCTTCAAAAGAGCCCCGCTAGCGCGGTGACGGTTCGCGGCGACATGACGAGTTCCACTTCCCCATCGACAAGCTATTGGGAGATGAGCCGCCGGACCGCATATCCGGGACCGCACATAAGGTGAACCACCATTGCTCATCCGGCTGCATTTTCCTGGGCCGTTCGACGAGGCGTTCCAGCCGAATTGACGTCCAATGACTTGATCTCTGAAAGGGCAGGGCGGTACGAATCACCCGATTGTTCCGCTGCTTACATTCCTGCGAGCTTGTGTATGAACGATTAAAGCGTGCCCGAGCCGTTCTTGGTGGCCGCCGCAGAAGGGAATCATGTCATCCGCTGCCTATCGTAGGCGGCGCGACTTCTAGCATGACTGCACTGCCCCGACAGGGCTTTGCAATCGCGCGTTTCGAAGCCTATGCTTTGGCATCGGCCGGCATTTACTTCGGTGCAGCCGACAGTAAGACGTACGCGCTCTTGCCCCGTTGGAAGAGAGCCTTGCCCGATCCCTCTTTCGCGACCAGGTGCTGAAGCCCTCACCCCGCAGGACTTCGCGCTTTTGCGACCATCGCTGCATCACGTCGAACCGGGCATCAAGGACCAGTTGGAGGTCGCGCATCAGCCGATCAAGAACGTATATTTTCCCGAGAGGGGCATCGCGTCGGTGGTCGCCACCATGACCGGCGGGCGGCAAGGTGAAGTCGGCATTGTCGGCTATGACGGGATGAAAGGAATTGCCGTCATTCTCGGAAAGGAAAGCACTACCTGGCGCCTGCCGGTTGAAAACCTTCGCCCTGCGATTAGCCCGTCGCTTCGCACCTCAGTGCTGGATTATGCCCACGCGTTCCTCGTCCAATCATGCCGGACGGCACTGGTCAATGGCCACTCCAAGATCGAAGAACGGCTGGCCCGCTGGCAGCTGATGGTCCACGACCGTGCGGAAGGAGATAAGATCCTCCCGACGCATGAATTTCTGGCGACCATGCTCGCGCCCACCGCCCGGGGTCACCACGGCCCTGCAAATGCTTGAGTATCGAGGACTGGTGCACGCCAAGCGCGGCGAGATCACGATCATCGACCGTGCCGGATTGATAAAGCTCACACATGGCGCTTATGACAAGGAGGAGCAGCGTTATTTCGGCCTGGCCGCTGCCTGAAGCATGTCGGTTGAAACGGGTTCAGCCGACGTCTCCTTGCCCCTCACCAGGTCGCCCAAAAGCATCAGCGGTTTTGAACGAATCGCAGCTATTGTCCGCAATCGGACATAGGCTTGAAGGCGGTCGAATTCGTGCCATAAGTCGGGTTGGTCAGGGTTCAGGGAGGAATTCGTCATGACCAATTCGTTTCACACCGTCACCGTCGAAAAAGCCGCAGAAGCCTATGTCCTTTCCAGGGGAAGGGTCCGCTTTCTCTCCATGGCGCAGGCGATCCGCGCCATCCGAACACTAATGCCGGCATGCAAGGCCACCGACCGCGAGTTGGAGGAACTGTTGGCGGCCGCTTCCTTCGTTCATGGCGTGCCCGTCGCCTTCGACACAAAAACAGCCGATGGTGTAGAACCACGGCTGCATTCCTAAGAGGGCATGCCGCGCCATGCAGACTGTCAGAGGGCATTCGTCAGATGGTAGTCCGCTAACTTAACTGCAGAGTCTAAAGGACGTGTTCCAGCATTGCGAACTCACCGATCGCTTTGTTGCCAAAGCTGCCAGCAAGCGATCGCCTCATCCAGCCGTTTGCACCATCTCATCACAGACATCATCGCGATGCTACCTGTCCAGCATATGTCCAGCATTTCGCAAGGCGGCCAGAAGGAGCCTCGCATAGCCTGTGACATCGATCTGGGCCTGCATCGAAAGGGGCATGCTGGTCCAGTTCTCCAACGGTGCAATGAAAGGTGAGAAGGTGCCATTGACTAGGCAACAACAGCTAACAAGGCCCTCTCGGTCCAATGCCACCACACCGATCTTGTCGCCTGGATATCCAATGGCTGCGACTCGCTGGACCTCCAGGTCACCGTCCACCCGCACGTCAAAAAGAAGGCTACCACGGCTCCTCGTGGCTATCTCAGCCGCCTTCTCATCAAAGCTTGAAGAGAGCAAGCGGACGCTTTCCACCGCCATCTGGAAAATCACCAAATCCAGTTCATTCACGGCCATATGGGCATTTCCGCGCAACGGGTGGTGATTGCAATGACACATACTGCTTGTTCACAGATGTCGGTCACGAACGATCATTCGTCGGGTTCCGGTTCCGACCAACGGTGTCGCCACCTGATCGTGCTGCGGTTCGAACCTTCCGAACGCGAGCCGAGCGCGCTATGAGGTTGGAGTCTAGGTCTCGGACCCTGCCTCGCGGCCTTCTCATCTTTGGCAGACCCGTTGCAACGCCGCCGCGATGGCGCAAACGCCAGATGACGCTGATCCATCGCTTGATCGTGAACTGAGCTTCTGAACACCATTGGGACAGCAGGGTGGAAGGGCTTGACCAACGCTGCCCCCGTTTTCCAAGAGGACCCGTCCTCGATTGAATCTTTCGAGCCCCGTGCGGCGCGCAGCCAAATGATGACGATCTGGACTCAGCTCGCAGACCGCAAGGCAAAGAGGGAACCTTCCAGGCAGCCAAGCTGCTCGACGCAAAGAGCGGCCTTTGGAGTTCCCAAGAATCGACCCTTCCATAGTTGCGACAGGCAACCACTGCACGAGTGTGGGAGAGCGAATCGCAAGCATTGCGTGAGGTCCTGCGCGTTTTCCCCTCTTTGCTATTTGGCACATCGTTTGCGCCGAAGTGGGCGCAGCGTTCGACCGGAGCACTGCATGGGAGAGGGAGGAGCCCCACCCCGATCCGGTCAAGGAGAGAGACGGTGTTGGTTCCAAGAGTTCCCCGCGCGATCGCAGCGCCCCGCAAGCGCCATTTTGCCCGGACCTACGTGCAGGTACTTGCCGCCATAATCCTGGGTGCCGCAATCGGCTATTTCCATTTGGAGACCGGCCACAGCCTGAAGCCGCTCGGCGATGCCTTCGTCGATGTCGTCAAGATAATCACCGTACCTGTCATCTTCCTGACAATGGCGACCGGCATTGCCGGCATGAGCGATCTGCAGAAGGTCGGCCGAGTTGCCGCCAAGGCGATGGTCTATTTTCTCACCTTTTCGACGCTCGCTTTTGTTGTCGGGCTGATTGTCGCGAATATCGTTCAGCCTGGCGCCGGCCTCAACATCGATCCGGCCTCGCTCGATGTCCAAGCCGTTAAGGGCTATGTGGCCACGGCTCACGAGCAGTCCGTGACCAGCTTCCTGATGAACATCATCCCGTCAACGATTGCCAATGCCTTCGCGGAAGGCGACATCCTGCAAGTCTTGTTCCTCTCGGTCCTGTTCGGCGCGGTCTGCCGCTACAACGGCCGCTCGCTCTTCTCTCTCGTCCGATACATCAAGGACGAGCTGCTGCTCGCAATGTCCTCCTCAGAGGCCGCGCTGGCCTCGCTCATGGAGAAGATGGAAAGGGCCGGCGCCACGCATTCGGTCGTGGGTCTCATTCCATTCAATCTGGACGGCACGAATATGATGCTCGCCGCCCTTTTCATCGCCCAAGCGACGAAAACTGATCTCCCGATCGGCTGCCGGATCCTCATGCTGTTTGTCGCATTGTTCCCTTCGAACGGAACAACCCGCATTACCGGTGCAGGCCTCGTCACAATGGCTGCAACGCTCTTTCTTGTTCCGGCCGCACCGGTCACCTCCGTGGGGCTTATTCTTGGCGTCGATCAGCTTATGTCCGAATGCCACGCGCTGACGGTTTTTCTCCGCAGCGTAGCGGCAACGCTGGCTGTCACCCGGTCCGGGGCGAGCGGGATAAACGACGATTCGGGGAGCGCCTCACTAGCGGACCGTTCAGCGCTCCGGCGGTGGACGGTCAAGTCGCCCGGCGTGGTGAACACAATTCCCCGTGCGAACGACGCTCAGCTATTGGGGTGGACCCGATGGCGCAAAGCCGTATTTGAGAAACCGCCAGATCGCACCGGCACCTGTGCGCCTGTAGCAACTGCGGGGCACGATCAAAACTGACCCATTTTACACCAAAAAGGCGGCCGTTGCTGCCACGCCGTCCATGGATTGGAGACTCATGTCTAAGCCGACTGCCATCACTGTCGCAGCTCTTCTTTTACTCCTCGCCTTGCTGGCGAGCCAATATAGCGCGAACCTGCACCGGCAGGCGTGGTCGACCGACAGGCAAAAGTGGAGCGGCGCATTCGACAACGATCTCCTTCGCCAATCGCCGGCAACCCGCAAGGCGATGCCGTTCTGGTCATATTCAATGACTACCACAACTGTCCGCATTGCAGACTGGCTGATATCAACTACCAAAAAGCCTTCAAGCATGAACCCAATCTGAAGCTTGTGATCAAACAGTTCCCGGTCCTGGGACCGGATTCCCAATTCCCAGCCTTCGCCGCACTCGCCTCGAGAAAACAGGGAAAGTTCGACGAATTCCACCGCGCCCTTATGATTTCCCCCAGTTGAAGGGTCACTCTCAAGATCGCAGCGCGTGTAGGCCTTGACGTTGAGCAGCTCAAGCGGGAATGCAAGATCCGGCCATCGCAGATGAAATGCGCGGTCCGCGCACTCGCGAAAGGTCTGCACTTAGACGGTACGCCCGCGTTGGTGGTCGGCGATATAGTGGTCGCCGACCTTGTGGACATGGCCAGCTTGCAACGCTTGCATCGCCGATGCGCGCTCAAAGCGTGCTGGCTCTCGTGCGGGGCAGCATCTGTAGACCGGCCACGCTGTTGTTGCCGGAGCGTGCCGTTTGTGGCAGCTGGCTTTGCTGTCGCTCCTCGTAATCTTGTTGCGGTCATCCAGCTGCCGTGGGCGCCAACAACAATCCTGAGCGCCCGCGCCTGAAGTCGCTGGCCGGGTGCTCGTGAACCGAGCCCGCTTTTCTTCGGCAAGCTCAGGCGGTCTTGGCCCTGCGGCATCGCCCCCTGGCGCGGGGCAGCCTTCGGCTGCTGACGGTCGCCGGCCTGTCGGCCGGCGTCTTTCTATTGTGGCCTTCCCCCTGGCGCAGGGTGGGCAGCACTCCCTTCTAGGCCCGCCGCGGCGTCCCGCAACCCTTCGCTTGTCGCTTTCGGGTCCTCCACTCCGTTCCGGTCCTGCTGATGCAGTCCGCCTCCGACGGCGGGCCTTTCCGGTCGCTTTTGCCGCCCACCCCGCTTCCGGGGAGGGCGCGCGATTGTAGAGCGGAGGACATCACGATGCGTGCAAACAACAAACGTTGCGGCAGCCGACAGGCTGGCGCAGACAGTGGCGGGCGCACCGGCGCCAGCCTTTATCAGGAAATCACCGACCGCATCATTGCCGAACTGGAGCGCGGCACCGTGCCATGGGTCAAGCCGTGGGGCAGGGCAAGGACAGGCCTCGGCCTGCCGCGGAATGCGGCCACCCAGCGCCGATATTCCGGCATCAATATCCTGATCCTGTGGGGCGCGGTCATCGAGCGCGGTTTCCCCAGCCAGAACTGGCTCACCTTCCGGCAGGCGCTTTCGCTTGGCGGCAATGTCAGGAAGGGCGAGCACGGCACCACCATCGTTCACGCTGACCGCTTTGTTCCCAAGAACGAAAAGCAACGCGCCGACACCGATGGCGACGAACCGCAGGCGGTGCCCTTCCTGAAGCGCTTCACCGTCTTCGATGTCGCGCAGTGCGATAATCTGCCCGAACATCTTTACGCCGCCGGCGAGCCTCTGCCTGAGCGCGAGATGGTCCCGCAGGCCGAGGCGCTCATTCATGCAACCGGCGCTGATTTTCGCATCGGCGGCGAGCGCGCCTTCTACATGCCCGGCAGCGACACCATACAGGTGCCGCCGCAGCCGGCTTTCTTCCACCAGATCGACTATTACCGGACCTGCTTTCACGAGCTTGGACACTGGACCGGCCACCCGAGGCGACTCGCGCGCGACCTGTCCGGCTCCTTCGGGTCCAACACCTATGCGCGCGAGGAACTGGTCGCCGAAATCGCATCAGCCTTCATCTGCAGCAGTCTCGGCATCGAGCCGAGCGTGCGCCATGCCGACTACATCGGCTCATGGCTGACGGTTTTGCGCGAGGACAACCGCGCCATCTTCCGCGCCGCAAGCCATGCCTCGAAAGCCGCCGATTTCCTGCTTGGCCGCAATGTCGATGTCGAAGGCGAGGCACATGCCGAAACCGCCTATGGGAGCGCGCAATCCTCACACGCGACCGCCTTGCGCCTCTGATGACGCAAAGCCGCGCGCAACCAACTCGACAGTTCTTTTGAGGTTGCCCTAACGCCGATGGCCGGCGTTGGCGTCGATCGTTCATCGGACCGAGGTTCGCAAAAAAAGAGGGCGGCATTGATGCCGCCCTCTCGTTGCGAAAGCTGCCAGAGCTGGATTAGAAATCCATGCCGCCCATGCCGCCCATGCCGCCGCCGCCCATGCCGCCAGGCATGCCGCCGCCAGCCGACTCCTTCTTCGGAGCCTCCGCGATCATGGCTTCGGTGGTGACCAGCAGGCCGGCGACCGAGGCCGCGTCCTGAAGAGCCGTACGGACAACCTTGACCGGATCGACGATACCCATGGCGATCATGTCGCCATACTCGCCGGTCTGGGCGTTGTAGCCGAAGGTCGCGCCCTTGTTCTCAAGGATCTTGCCGGCAACGATCGATGCTTCCGCACCGGCGTTGGCCGCGATCTGGCGGGCCGGAGCCTGAAGCGCACGACGCACGATGTTGATGCCGGCGGCCTGGTCGGCATTGACGCCGGTGGCCTTGATGTTGGCCGAAGCGCGCAGCAGCGCGACGCCACCACCAGCAACGATGCCTTCTTCGACGGCCGCGCGGGTCGCGTTGAGGGCGTCATCGACGCGGTCCTTCTTTTCCTTGACTTCGACTTCCGTCGCACCGCCGACGCGGATCACCGCAACGCCGCCGGCGAGCTTCGCCAGACGTTCCTGCAGCTTCTCCTTGTCGTAGTCCGAAGTGGTCTCTTCGATCTGCTGCTTGATCTGGGCAACGCGGCCCTGGATCTCGGCCTTCTTGCCGGCGCCGTCGACGATGGTGGTGTTCTCCTTGGAGATCGACACCTTCTTGGCGCGGCCGAGCATGTTGAGGCCGACGTTCTCGAGCTTGATGCCGAGGTCTTCCGAGATGACCTGGCCACCGGTGAGGATGGCGATGTCTTCCAGCATGGCCTTGCGGCGATCACCGAAGCCCGGCGCCTTGACGGCGGCGATCTTCAGGCCGCCACGCAGCTTGTTGACGACCAGCGTGGCCAGAGCCTCGCCTTCGACGTCTTCCGAGATGATGAGCAGCGGCTTCGAGGTCTGCACGACGGCTTCGAGAACCGGCAGCATGGCCTGGAGGTTGGACAGCTTCTTCTCGTGCAGGAGGATGTAGACGTCCTCGAGCTCGGCAACCATCTTGTCGGCGTTGGTGACGAAGTAGGGCGAGAGGTAGCCGCGGTCGAACTGCATGCCTTCGACGACTTCGAGTTCGGTCTCGGCGGTCTTGGCTTCCTCAACCGTGATGACGCCTTCGTTGCCGACCTTCTGCATCGCTTCGGCGATCATCTTGCCGACCGAAGCATCGCCGTTGCCGGCGATGGTGCCGACCTGGGCAACCTCTTCGGAGGTCTTGATCTTCTTGGCGTTCTTGATCAGGGTCGCAACGACGTCGGTTACCGCGAGGTCGATGCCGCGCTTCAGGTCCATCGGGTTCATGCCGGCGGCAACGGCCTTGTGGCCTTCCTGGACGATCGACTGCGCCAGAACGGTCGCGGTCGTGGTGCCGTCGCCAGCGATGTCGTTGGTCTTCGAAGCAACTTCGCGGACCATCTGCGCGCCCATGTTTTCGAACTTGTCCTCAAGCTCGATTTCCTTGGCGACGGTGACGCCGTCCTTGGTGATGCGCGGGGCGCCGAACGACTTGTCGATGACCACGTTGCGGCCCTTGGGGCCGAGCGTGACCTTCACCGCGTCAGCGAGGATGTTGACACCGCGCAGCATGCGCTCGCGGGCATCGCGGGAGAATTTTACGTCTTTGGCAGCCATTTTTAGCTCCTGGCAGGGGCTTCAATCGAGCCCGGGAATTCAGTTGACGAAAGGGCCTGATATGAGCCGATGATGCCCATGATGTCGGATTCCTTCATGATCAGAAGGTCTTCGCCATTGAGCTTGACTTCCGTGCCCGACCACTTGCCGAACAGGATGCGGTCGCCGGCCTTGACGTCCAGTGGGACCAGCTTGCCAGCTTCGTCACGAGCGCCGGAGCCGACAGCGATGATCTCGCCTTCCTGCGGCTTTTCCTTTGCCGTGTCGGGGATGATGATCCCGCCAGCGGTCTTGGATTCGGATTCGACCCGGCGAACGACCACGCGGTCATGAAGCGGGCGGAACTTCGACTTTGCCATTTTTTCTTCCTCGATGAGAACGGTGAGAAACAGTTCCTCCATCCGGCGGCGCCGGACATGTGGTTAGCACTCACCAAAGGCGAGTGCTAACGTGGCGCTGAAATAGGCTGGCGGCGCGCCGGAGTCAAGGCGCTCGGAGCGCCTCTTGGCGGCATGATGATGAACTTACCGGTGCCTGGCCGAACCGAGTACCAGAAGCGGGCACCGTTCGGCCAGCGGATAGCTGCCGCTCGGCACGACGCGCACCTCGCCGAACCAGTCGGCGGCCTCTTCGATCAGCGTGGCCAGCGTCGCGAAACTGTAGCCTATGTCCGAGCCGGCATAGACGTCGATCGTGTTGATCGAGGTCATGCTCCACCCCGTCCTTGCGGCAAGAGCTTCGCGGTCTGGGAACAGTCTGCCGAACGTATCGCGGATCGTTGCCACCTTGATGGCGAAATCGGGGTCGTTCGTCGTGGACGCCATCGCGATCCGCCATTTGAGCGCGTGGAAATTCTCGACCCCGCCGGCCAGAACCAGAGCTTCGATGCCGCGCAGATCATCTGCCGTTTCCGGTCGTGCGAAGACGCGGATCGCTGCGCGCCTGCCAGGCTTCAGCACCCTGGCGACCTCGCCAAACAACGAACTGCGCGCCGCCTGGGAATCGACCGCCGACAGGCATCCGTCACCGATGACGGCGTCGATGCTTGCGTGATCCACGGGCAGGTTAAGCCAGTTGCCGGCGATTGCCCTTCGCGAGCCGTCATCGCCGGCCCATACGCCGGAAATCATGGCCGCCGACTGGTCGACCGCCAACATCGACTTGCCCAGAATTGCCAATTCCGGGGTCACCCCCAAGAGGAGGACATCGGCATTTCCGAGATCAAGTTCGCGATCGAATATAGCGACGGTTTCCGCTGTTGGCCGGAGCGGCGCTTCCAGAAGTTTCCAATGGCGGTGGTAATCGTCCCAATGATTTGTCATGCAATTTATTGGCCCCTGGACGCCTGGATTTGGATACCCGCCGGGGCTTAATAGAGGTCGTCGGACAAGCCAAGACATTTCAAGAATTTACAGACAGTCCAAGAGGTAGATAGTGGCGCGCATCGTTGTGATAACGCACGAGCATGACAGGTTCCTGGGCAGGCGCGACATCCTGCTGCGCAGGAGCAGCCCATACATGCTGTTCGACATTCTTGCGGAATTGAAAAGGCGCGGCCACTCGGTTCAGGTTCAGCAAGGCCTGTCGAAGCCGGTCAGCGGCGATATGGCGGTATTGCATGTCGATGCCACGGTGACGCCCGCGGACTATGTCGACTACGCCCGGAGTTTTGCCTTCTGCCTCAACATCGGCGCCGCCGACATATCCAAGCGGCGGATCAGCGGCGCATTGGTCGACAGAACCGACAGCTGGCAAGGTCAGGTGATCGTCAAAAGCAATCTCAACAATCGGGGTATTCCGGAGACGCTCCTCAACCGGCGATCCGAGCGCGCCGGGAAACAGCAGCCGTTTCCGCGCTTGCCAGCCTTGCATCCTTATGAGGTCCATGGATCTCTCGGCGACGTTCCAGATGGCGTCTTTGATTGCGACGATCTCGTCGTGGAAAAGTTCATTCCGGAGAGAGAACCCGACGGTTTTGCTGTTCGTTTCTGGGTGTTTTGCGGAGAGCGCGAGCGCTGCACCCGCTACGTCTCCCCGAACGGCCTGGTCAAGGCAGCGGAGACGATCCGGCGCGAGTCCGTCCCGGTGCCCGACGAATTGCGTGAGCGCCGGCGTGAACTCGGCTTTGACTATGGAAAATTCGATTTCGTCATGCATGAGGGCAGGGCCGTCCTCCTCGACGCAAACAAGACTCCCGGCCGTCCGCAAAACCTCGTCAAGATGTTCGCGGCCGGCGCTTCCGATCTGACTCACGGCTTCGAAGGCCTCATCCATCGGGCGATATAGGCGCGGCTGAGATCGCCGCGGACGCCCTAGAGAAACAGTCGCAGCTGCGTGTGAATGATAGACCGGTAATCCTCGATGGTCTGGCGGCTTTCCGCTTCGCCCTCGGCGAGCGCCAGGCGCACCACGCCGCCGGCGAGCTGGAAGATCAGCAGGACCATGCGTTCGAACTGCTCGCGCCTCTCGGGCTCGAGCAAGGCGATGACGTGGTCGCAGAACATTTTGGCCTGGTGTCGGGTTTCGGCGATGTCGAGGTTTTTGAGCGCCTTGTCGGCCTGGATGGCGTTCTGCAGATCCTGGATGGCCGGATCGCCGGCGACACGGCTGAGATAATCATCGAGCAGCCGGTCAGCGGCCACGATCACGTCGTTCGCCTCGCGGATTTCGGCGATGATCGTCGTCAGCCGTGCCCGGCTGACCTCTGAAAACCGCTCATAGAGCATCGCCAGGATCGCCGATTTGTTGGGAAAATAGTGGTAGAC
>NZ_RZOM01000300.1:0-6036 GCF_003999175.1 Mesorhizobium sp. M7A.F.Ca.ET.027.03.2.1
GTGCAAGCCGGTCCTTTATCGCCACAATTGGTGTTTAGCTGCTTGCTGATCAGAAAACGGCGACTAGCCTTGGCGATCGACAGAATCACCCGGGCGCGAACCACCGGTATCTTTGCATGAGCTTTTCTTACTCAATATCGGCCAGTCTGGCGCTAGCCGCCGGTCTTGCCGTCAGCACCGTGGCCTTCGCCGCTTCGCCTGAGCCCGCGGCACCCGCGCCGGCGCTGCCAGCCGGAGCGGACCGGGTCACCAATGCCGTTGCCGAGTTTGCCGGTATCGACAAGATCACCGGCCGCATCATCACCTTCGATGTCTATATCGACGAGACGGTGCAGTTCGGCGCTTTGCAGGTGACGCCGCGCGTCTGCTATTCGCGGCCACAGACCGAAGAGCCGAAGACAGATTCCTTCGTCGAGGTCGACGAGATCACGCTGGACCGCAAGATCCGCCGCATCTTCACCGGCTGGATGTTTGCCGAAAGCCCCGGCCTCAATGCCGTCGAGCATGCCGTCTATGACGTCTGGCTGAAGGCTTGCAAGCAGAAGTCGGATGTGCCGGCGCCCGATGGCGCCAAGGCAGACTCGACCAAAGCCGAGGCGCCCAAGCCCGCCGCGGCCAAACCGAAAGCCGCGATTGCTCCGGACGTGACAGAGCCTGGCGTGACGGAGCCGGACGCTTCGGACCCCGATACGACCGACACCAACTGATCCTCCGGAACCGTCCCTGCCACCATACGTTGGGGCACGGATGAGCGCGCATTTATGCGCAGGGAGGATTTTCCGATGTCAAACAGCAAGCGGATCACGGCCGGCAAGGCAGAGTTGCTGGAACTTGAAAAGGGATTCTGGACGGGCGACGCGGCCTACTATGCGGCCAATGTCGACACCGAATGCCTGGTGGCGTTTCCGCAGATGGCACAGGCGATGGACAATGCGGATCTCGCCAAGACCGCAACCAAGCCCAACCGCTGGCGCGACCTGAAAATCGACCTCAAGGGTATTATCGAGCCGGGCAGCGACATCATCATGCTGACCTACGAGGCACATGCGACACGCGAGAACGGCGAACCTTACGCCGCGCTGGTCAGCACCGGCTATGTCCATCGCGTCAATGGCTGGAAGATGATGTTCCATTCGCAGACGCCATTGGAAGCCGCCACTGGGAAGTAGGCTCAATCTTCAGGGATAGAATACGGCCTCGCCCTTCAGCGCGTCGGCCAGCAACTTTTCATATTTGCCGCGCGGCACGTCGACGGCGCCGAAGCGCTTGAGGTGCTCGGTGGTGAACTGCGTATCGAGCAGCGCGAAGCCGCGTGCCTTCAAGCGCTCGACGAGATAGAAAAGGCAGGTCTTGGAAGCGTCCGTCTCCCTGGCGAACATGCTCTCGCCAAAAAACACCCGGCCGAGCGACACGCCATAGAGGCCACCGACCAGTCGGTCCTCGCGCCACGCCTCGACCGAATGACAATGGCCTATCCGATGCAACTCGACATAGGCTTCGCGGATCGGCGCATTGATCCAGGTCGAGCGCCGTTCCACGCGCTTTTCGGCGCAGCCGTCGATGGTCGCTTCGAAATCGAAATCGAAACGGATGTCGAAGGGGTTCTTCTTGATCGTTTTCCTGAGGCTTTTCGGCGCGTGAAAACCATCGAGCGGAATGATGCCGCGCGTCTCCGGCCGCACCCAGAACACCTCCGGGTCGCCGGCACTTTCGGCCATCGGGAAGACGCCCGAGGCGTAGGCCTTGAGCAGAAGGTCGGTGGGGATGCGATAGCCGGGCGCGTAGGGGCGGGTCATCGCGTCTCCGCGCTACTCTTCCTTGGCCAGGTATTTTTCCAGCCAGTGGATGTCATAATCGCCATTGGCGATGTCGGCATTGCCGACGAGATCGCGAAACAGCGGCAACGTCGTCTTGATGCCGTCGACGACGAACTCGTCCAGGGCGCGGCGCAAGCGCATCATGCACTCGACGCGATTACGCCCATGCACGATCAGCTTGCCGATCAGGCTGTCGTAATAGGGCGGGATCTTGTAGCCGGAATAGACGCCGGAATCGACGCGGATGCCGAGACCACCCGGTGTGTGGAAATGGGTGATCGTACCGGGCGAGGGGGTGAAGGTGCGCGGGTCCTCGGCGTTGATGCGGCATTCGATGGCGTGGCCGTTGAACTTGATGTCCTCCTGCTTCACCGAGAGGCCGCCACCGGAGGCGACGCGGATCTGCTCGTGGACGAGATCGATGCCGGTGATCGCTTCCGTCACCGGATGCTCGACCTGCAGGCGCGTGTTCATCTCGATGAAGTAGAACTCGCCATTCTCGTAGAGGAACTCGATCGTGCCGGCGCCGGAATAGCCGAGGTCGGCGATCGCCTTGGCGCAGATGCCGCCGATGCGGGCGCGCTCTTCGGCATTGAGGGCGGGCGAGGGCGCCTCTTCCCAGACCTTCTGGTGGCGGCGCTGCAAGGAACAGTCGCGCTCGCCGAAATGCACGCCGCGGCCAAAGCCGTCACCAAACACCTGGACTTCGATATGGCGCGGCTTTTCCAGGTATTTTTCGATATAAACGGCATCGTCGCCGAACGCCGCACCGGCTTCCGTGCTCGCCGTCTGCAGGGCGACCTCCAGGTCAGCCTCGGTGAGGGCGACCTTCATGCCGCGTCCGCCACCGCCGGCCGATGCCTTGATGATCACGGGATAGCCGATCTCGGCGGCAATGCGCCTGGCTTCCTTCTGATCGGTGACAGCGCCGTCCGAACCGGGCACAACCGGAATGCCGAGGCGCTTGGCGGTTCGCTTGGCCTCGATCTTGTCGCCCATGATGCGGATATGGTCGCCGGACGGACCGATGAAGGTGATGTTGTGCGCGGCCAGTATGTCGGCGAACTTGGCGTTCTCCGACAGGAAGCCGTAACCCGGATGCACGGCGTCGGCGCCGGTGATTTCGCAGGCCGCAACGATCTGATGGATGTTGAGATAGCTGTCGCGCGATGGCGGCGGACCGATGCAGACGCTCTCGTCCGCGAGCCGCACATGCATGGCGTCGGCATCGGCGGTCGAATGCACCACCACCGTCTGGATGCCGAGTTCCTTGCAGGCGCGCAGCACCCGGAGGGCGATTTCGCCGCGATTGGCGATGAGGATCTTCTGAAACATCAGGCCCGCTCTATTCGATCACGACGAGCGGCATGCCATATTCGACCGGCTGCGAATCCTCGAAAAGGATCGCGGTCACCGTGCCGGCGCGTGGCGAGGGGATCTGGTTCATCGTCTTCATTGCTTCGATGATCAGCAAAGTCTGGCCTTCCTTGACCTTCTGGCCGACTTCGATGAATGCCTTGGCGTCCGGCGACGGCGCCAGGTAGGCGGTGCCGACCATCGGCGAGGTGACTGCGTTCTTGGAAATATCTGCCACAACGGGCAGAGCTACGGAGGCAGCTTGCGCTGCTGCCGGCGCATAGGCTTGCTGCGGCGCCGCGATTGCATGAACAGCCGGCGCCTGCCGCGAGACGCGCACCTTCAGGTCGCCCAGTTCAACCTCGATCTCGGTGAGGTTGGTGTCGTTCAGTATGCCCGCCAGATCGCGGATCAGTTGCTGGTCAACACCGGTCTTCTTTATCGACATTTTCGAGCCTTCTGTTTGTTGGCCGGTCATAGGCGTGCGGCCAGCGCCTGTAGCGCCAGCGTATAGCCGAGCGGCCCAAAGCCACAGATCATGCCGACGGCGACCGGCGCGACCATGGAGACGTGGCGGAATGGTTCCCGCGCATGGATGTTGGAAAGATGAACTTCGGCCACCGGCAACGGTGCGACGGCGCGAATGGCGTCGTGGATGGCAATCGAGGTGTGGCTGTAGGCGCCCGGATTGATGACGATGCCGACAGCCTTGTCGCCAGCTTCCTGAATCCAGTCGACAAGGTCGCCCTCATGGTTCGACTGGCGGAAATCGATCTCGAACCCCAGCGCCGTGCCTGCCTGCTTGCAGTCGTCGGCGATCGCGGCAAGCGTCTTGCCGCCATAGATGCCCGGCTCGCGCTTGCCGAGCGCGTTTAGATTGGGACCGTTCAGGACGAAAACCGTTTTCAAAAAGCCGACCTTTCCCGGCGCCGTCATCAAGCCGGCGCGCTGGGCCCTCTATAATGGGCATAGCCGCCCGCGGAAAGAGCGCAAGTGCGTTCTTTCACTGTCCACAACAGGCGGAAATGTGCCCGTGAGAAATAGCTGGCGAGCAAGATCAGAGCGCGGCTTTCGCCGCCTCGATCTTTTCTGCCAGCACTTCCTGCCCGAGTGCTCCGAACACCACCTCGTTGCCGACGACATAGGACGGCGTTCCGGTGATCGCCAGCTTGTTGGCAAGATCGTAGGTCTTGGCGAGGGCCTCGTTGATTGTCGGGTCCTTCATCTTCTCGCGCAGCGCCGCTTCGTCGGCGCCGAGCGACAGCGCGACCTTGATGGCCGCCGCCTCGGTGGCGCGTCCCTGGCCGCCGAGCAACGCATTGTGGAACTCGCCGTACTTTTCCGGGTGCATCAGGTGGAACGCCATCGAGACCACGCTCGCCTTCTGCGAATCCGGTCCGAGGATGGGGAATTCCTTGAGCACGAAACGCAGGTCCGGATCGGTCTTGGTCAACGCCTGCATGTCGTCGATGGCGCGTTTGCAGAAGCCGCAATTATAGTCGTAGAACTCGACGATGGTGACCTTGCCGTTCGGATTGCCGACGACGCCGTCAAAGGCGGAGTTGAAGATCTGGTCCTTGGCATTCTTGATCACGCCGAGATGAGCGATGCGCTGCTCTTCCTTCTGCTTGGCCTCAAGCGCATCCTGGACCTCCAGGAGGACTTCCGGGTTTTTCAACAAATAGTCGCGGATGATGCCTTCGACCTCGGTGCGGTCGATCTTGGTATCGGCCGCCGTGGTCTCGACCGGCTGTGCGGTGCCGGCCTTGGCGATCTGCGGGTTTCCGGCAACGAATCCGAAAGCCAGCATGGCCAGTGCGACCGCAACCCCCGTGGTGCCCAGCAGCAGTGCCTTTTTCATCGTTCCTGTTCCTTCTACCTGTTTTCCGGTCTGGCTATGTCGTGGCGCGCGGCCGGAAGGTTCACTTGATCTTGGTTGACGGCTTGTAGTTTATGATATCCTGGGCGCGAAGCCAGCGAGGCTCGCCGCGTTTCATCTGCTGCTGCGCCCGCATGGCGAAAATCTTCGCATCCTTGTAGTTGCCGGAATAGAAATGGCTTTCGGCGGTGGCAAGTTCAGCGCCCGGTATGTCACCTAACTCACCGTAGGCCTGTGCCAGATAGCGATACCCGGCTGAATTTTCCTTGTCGCGCCCGAGGCCGTTGTTGATCTGCACGACGGCTTTTTTGAGGGAGTCGGGCTTGCCGACGGCCATCAGCGCCTGGCCCATGGACACCGGCAGCAGACCGGACCGCGCCGAATCGAGGCTGACCGCCTTGGCGTAGGCGTCCGCGGCTTCCTTGGGTTTGTTTGCCTTCATCAGGATGTCGCCGCGCAGTTCCTGGAAGTAAGCGTTCTTGGGCTGCGCCTTGATCAGTGCATTGGTCTTGGCGAGCGCGGCGGCGATGTTGCCGAACAGGTAGGTCGACTGGGCGTCGCCATATAGCGCGGCGAGGGTCCCTTGCATCTTTCGCATCAGCCGCGACGCAGCCGCCTGGCCTTCCATGTAGACGGCGATCTTCACCCGCACCATGTCATGGCGCTGCTGCAGCGCGGGCGGGTCCGGCCTGTCGACATTGGGGCTCTGTTTCACCAGCACTTCGAGATTGGAGATACGATCCCGCGGCATCGGATGGCTGATCCGGTAGGGATCGACTTGCGCGCCCGAGAGCGACAGCGCAGTCTGGAAGCGGTGAAACGTCTTCAGCATGCCCATGCCGGACTGGCCGGTGGCGTTGAGATAGGTGATCGCCGAGCGGTCGGCCGTCATCTCCTCGGTGCGCTGGTAGGCGAGGATGCTGCGCTGTGCCATCTCGCCGCCGCCGGCGGCCACCCCCACGCCCGCACCGGCAAGGCCGCGGC
>NZ_RZOM01000301.1:0-6034 GCF_003999175.1 Mesorhizobium sp. M7A.F.Ca.ET.027.03.2.1
GTGCTGAGCTGGGTGGCGCCGAAATTGACGACCGGGCTTTCCACCGCAAAATCCTTGAAACCGTAGGTCCCGTCGATACGCTGCCAAAGCGGCAAGGCGGCGAGCAGAAGCGATTTGAGCTGCGCCTGGTTGGCCTTCAGCGTCGCCTCGTCCTCGTTGGCCACCGCAAATGCCAGGAGATCGAGCAATGGCTTGGTCCGCACGCCCTTGCCGCTGGCTTCGACCGACAGTTCCGGCGACCTGACGCTGACCGGGAATTTCAACCCGCTCTCCGGATCGTCGAAATTGATCGCTTCGACAAAGCTCGACACCTTTTGCGAGGTTGTGAAATCGACGCCCCCGGCCGCCGACTTGGTCGCGGCAACGGTCGCGACGCCGGCGCCCGTGCTGGCTTCCATGCGCTGCTTGGCATCCTTCGATGCCATCGTCACGCCGGCCATCGAGCTGGTGCCGCTGGTAAAGGCCGCCAGATTTGGATCGTAGACGCCCGAACCCTTGCCGTCCTTGATCGAAAACTGAGTGCTTTGCAGCCCCTCGGGTCCATTGAACTCGAAGGAGGCGGTTTGGGAGAAATCCATGGAGACATCCCAGGACCCGTCGCTGCGCGGCTTGACCATCAGGGCATAGGGCGCGAAGTCGAACTTCAGCAGTTTCTGGTCCGGAAACGATGCGGCAAGTGCCTTGAAATCGAACAGGATCCTGTAGGCGCCACCTTCAAGCGAAACCTTCAAAATGCCTTTGTCGATGGCCTGCTTGCCGACATAGTGGGACAAGTCGTCGGACAATTGCTTCGCACCCTGACTGTCGACGGTCTGACCGAACGCAGGCGCGCTCAACGCAAGGAGGAAAACGAATGGCAAGGCACGGTTCACGCGAATTCTCCGTTTGACCTAATGCATGTCGCCCAAAGTGGGTCCTGGTTTGGGAGAACGACATGCATAAACAAAACCCCAAAGCGCATGCGCTTTAGAAGGTACGTCCGTCTGGTATGAAAATACTGCTGCAACCGCAAGGTGAGATCAACAAGCCACGAGCGGACCTCATCAAAGCACCAGCCGCATCAGCGGGCGGCCGGCCTTGCGTTCCACCAGCCGCTCGAAACCCGCCTTCTCGAAGATCCGCGACGAGCCGACGAACAGGCCGATCGAGCGCGAATCGCGAGACAGGTCCATCGGGCACGCCTCGAGCAGCCGGGCTCCATTCTGGCGGGCGAAATCGATGCCGCCTTCGACGAGGCGATGCGTGATGCCCCTGCCGCGCGCCTTGGCGCGGATGAAGAAGCAGGAGATCGCCCAGACGCCCGGATCCGCGGCGTCGGCAGGATCGACCGGTGCCGAGCCCCTGCCCTGATTGTTCCATTCGGGTACGTCGGCGCGCGGTCCGATCTGCATCCAGCCGACCGCCTGGCCATCCTCGAATGCCAGCAGTCCGGGCGGCGGGCCGGCCTCGATACGCGCCTTGATGTGGTCCTTGTTGCGTTCCCGGCTGCTCTCGCGGCGCATCGCCGGCGCCAGCCGGAAATGCGTGCACCAGCAGCCGTAGCAGGCGCCTTGCTTGCCGAAGAGGTCCTCGAATTCAGCCCAAAGCTCGGGTGCAAGCGGCGCTATGGTCGTGCTCATGCGTTCTCCCCAGGCCAGCCTTGTCGCTGGCCTTGCACTGTCGTACCATTGCTTCTGTTCTCTTTATGTTCGCAGCGATGGCGGCCCCTGTCAACAATCCCGATCACGGCTTTTGCCGCGACTGCCTGACGTTTCAGCGCAGCCAGGCGCGCCGCTGCGAGCGCTGCGGTAGTCCTCGGCTTGTGCGTCATCCAGAGCTTTACCGGCTGCATCTGGCCCATATCGATTGCGACGCCTTCTATGCGGCGATCGAAAAGCGCGACAATCCGGCGCTCAAGGACAAGCCGCTGATCATCGGCGGCGGCAAGCGCGGCGTCGTCTCCACCGCATGCTATATCGCCCGCATCCAAGGCGTGCGCTCGGCCATGCCGATGTTCAAGGCGCTCGAAGCCTGCCCGGAGGCGGTGGTCATCAGCCCCAACATGGAAAAATACGTGCGCGTCGGCCGCGAAGTGCGCGCCATGATGCAAGCGCTGACACCGCTGGTCGAGCCGCTGTCGATCGACGAGGCGTTTCTCGACCTCGCCGGCACCGAACGGCTGCACGGCCTGCCGCCCGCTGTGGTGCTGGCGCGCTTCGCGCAGGCCGTCGAGAAGGAGATCGGCATCACCGTTTCGGCCGGCCTGTCCTATTGCAAGTTCCTCGCCAAGATTGCGTCTGACTTTCGCAAGCCGCGCGGTTTCTCGGTCATCGGCGAGGCCGAGGCAGTCGGCTTCCTCTCGGCGCAGCCGGTGACCATGATCTGGGGTGTCGGAAAGGCATTCAACGCCACGCTGGAGCGTGACGGCATCCGCACCATCGGCCAGTTGCAGCAGATGGATCGCGGCGACCTGATGCGCCGCTACGGCACGATGGGCGACCGGCTCTACCACCTTTCGCGCGGCGAGGACGTCCGCCGCGTCGATCCCGACCAGGATGCCAAGAGCGTATCGGCCGAAACCACCTTCGACACCGATATCGCGTCGCTGGAGGAACTGGTCGCGGTTCTCAGGGGCCTTTCGGAAAAGGTCTCGGCACGGCTGAAAAAGTCAGGCATTGCCGGGCGCACCGTGGTGCTGAAGCTGAAGACCCAGGATTTCAAGCTGCGCACGCGCAATCGCCAGCTCGGCGATCCGACCCGGCTCGCCGACCGCATCTTTCAGACCGGGGTGGAGCTTCTGCGCAAGGAAACCGACGGCACGAAGTATCGGCTGCTTGGCATCGGCGTCAGCGACCTCTCGGACGACGACAAGGCCGACCCGCCCGATCTGGTCGACATCCAATCGCGCAAGCGCGCCATGGCCGAAGGCGCCATCGACGCCCTGCGCGACAAGTTCGGCCGCAAGGCGGTGGAAACCGGCTACACATTCGGCAAGGGCCGCCACACCCATCCGCCGGAGCCGCTCGAGGATTAGGTGCGCTGCAGATCAATCCTGCTCGTCACCACGCTCTTGCCGGTTTTCGGGTCGGTGTCGATGACGGTCAGCCGCATGCCCTTCTCGCCGCGTTTCTCGACCTTCATCTGCGCCCTTCGGTCGCCATTGACCTCCTTGGCCCAGCGAATGCCCAGGTTGATCGCGTTGCCCGAACGGCTGCCGTTAAGCTGCGCCGGTCCCGTGCGAGAGCCGACATAGGTGCCGCTGTATTTGGCACCGCTGGCCTTCAGGTCCGCGCTGATGGCGCGCGTGACCACGACAAGTCCCCGGCAATTGCCGTCGAGCGACAGGGAGGTCGATGTCGCGTTCGAGCTGAACGTGCAGGACACGTTCACGGTCGGCGCATCGGTGGTGACCTTGACGATACCCTTGCCGGCGAAATTGCCCTTGAACGCCTGGAGAAATTGGGCCTCGTCGGCATGTGCCGCGCCTGCCGCAACCAATAAGCCGCCGGCAAGCGCGAATTGCGCGAAGGATCTCATTGAAGCTCTCCTTGTCGATCTTGAAAAAGGCGGGACGGTCCGCGAGCACGGCTGACCACCGGAACTCAACGCCACTTGCCGTTTCAGGTTCCGCCCGCCACACGACTGTTTTACAACATCCAGCCAGTCGCGACTGGCCCAGAAGAATGCCTTGTGTAGCGATTGCGGCAGAAGCCCTCGCCTGCGACACAGCGCGAATGGCACCCACCCCCTCGATCCCCAAGGCCGCGTTCTGGATGGCACTGTCGATCGCTTCCTTCCTTGGGATGACGGTCGCCGGCCGAGCCACGACAGCGGAGCTCAACGTCTTCCAGGTGCTTGAGTTGCGCTCTGTGATCGGCTTCTTCATTCTTCTGCCGCTGGTGATGATGAGTGGCGGTTTTCGAGCCATGCGCACGCAGCGCCCCATTGCCCATATCGCCCGCAACGTCATCCATTACACGGGCCAGGCGGCCTGGCTCTACGCCCTCACTTTGATCCCGCTGGCGGTGCTGATCTCGATCGAATTCACCACGCCGATCTGGACAGCTATCCTGGCGGTGATTTTTCTGGGTGAAAGGCTGAACCGGCCCAAGCTGGCAGCGATCGGGCTGGGGCTGATCGGCGTGGTGATCATCGTGCGCCCCGGTGTCGGCTCGGTCGACCCTGGACATCTCGTCGTGCTGGGTGCCGCGGCCTGCTTCGGCATCTCGGTGGTCACGATCAAATCGCTGACCCGGACTGACAGCGTCGTGCGCATCATCTGCTGGATGCTGATTATCCAGTCGATGGTCGGTCTCATCCCGGCGCTCTATACGTGGCGCAATCCGCCACTGGAGCTATGGCCGTGGATCGTGCTGATCGCTTTCACCGGCATGTCGTCGCATTTCTGTATGGCCCGCGCGCTTGGCTATGCCGATGCGACCATCGTCTCGCCGATGGATTTTCTGCGCGTGCCGCTATCGGCGCTGATTGGCTGGCTGCTCTATAGCGAGCAGATCGATGCTTTCACCGCCGGCGGCGCGCTGCTGATCCTGATGGGCAATCTGCTCAATCTTCAGCGCAGGGCTATAAAGCCGGCCGAAGTGGCGGCGTCGTAGTACCCGGCCGTCAGTTCCCTTCGTCGGGTATGTTGAGAAGATGACCGCAGGCTTTGCAATGCACGGCGTCCGGCTCGTGCCGCCGCAAGCCGCACTGCGGACAGGGAAACAAAACCTTGGCTGGCCGGAAGATCGCCTGAGCCAGTCTGACAAACAGCGATATGCCGATGATCATGGTGACGATTGCGGTCAGCTTGCCGGCTATGCCCGGCAGCACGATGTCGCCGAAGCCGGTCGTCGTCACCGTGGCGACGGTGAAATAAAGCGCGTCGACATAGTTTTCCAGACCGGCGCCAGTGCGGAAGAAGAACGTGTAGACGAAGCCGGTGATGACGAACAGGAAGGTCAAAAGGTTGATGACCGCGTGGCTGGCCTCGCGCCACGGCCTCAGGCCGCGCATCTCCAGATGCCGCCAGAGCGAACCGCTGCGCGACAGCGACCACAGCCGCAGGATGCGCAGGAAGGCGAGATTGGCGAACGCCGCCGGCATCAGCAGCGTCAAAAGGATGAAGACATCGACCCACGACGTCGGCTGCTTCATCAGCCGCAGCATGTTTTTGGAGGCAAGCAGCCGGGCGACCAGATCCGCGGCGACAAGCGCGGCCGCCGAATAGTCGAGCCAGAGGAAGGACGGCTTGTCCTGAAGAACCGGCGTCGCGATGAAGAAGGCGATGATGGCGAGGTCGATGACGACGGCCACCAGTTGGAACCGGAAAGCGGCCGGCGTGCGCCCATGATAGAGCCTGCGCAGCCTGTCACGCAGCCGCGCCAAGGCTGAAACCGCCTGCGACCCGTTCCTCTGCGCCGGCTTCATACTGACTGCGCTGGCGTTCGCGGCAGCGACCGCCCGGCTGACCGCCGCGCGCGAGAAAGAGCGGGGGTCACACCAGCTCCACTTCGACCACACCCGGCACCGCGCGCATCGCCGAAGCGATCTGTGGCGAAATCCGGTAGCGGTTCGGCAACTCGATTTCGATTTCCCCCTCGCCCTCTTCCTTGATCAGCACGAAGCTGACCTGGCCTTCGCCCCTGACGGTCAGTTGGCCGGCCAGCGTGTTGATCGGCGAGGCGTTGCGCACGAAGATGCGAAGTGCCTTCTGGATACGGCTCGCCTCGTCCTCCAGCGACTGCACTGAGTTGATGCGCAGATTGACGCCTTCCGGCCTGTCCTCGGCGGCAACGGTGATGACCACGGAGCGGCCGGCCTCGAGCAGATCTCGATATTGCGCCAGTCCTTCGGAAAACAGCACGGCTTCGTACTGGCCGGATGTGTCGGAAAAGGCGATAACGCCCATCTTGTTGCCGGTGCGCGTCTTGCGCTCCTGCTTGGACGTCACCGTGCCGGCCAGACGGCCGGCGGCGGCACCGCGTTTGACGGCCGCCGAAAACTCGGCCCAGGTCTGAACCCGCATCTTCTGCAGGGCTGCCTTGTACTCGTC
>NZ_RZOM01000302.1:0-6025 GCF_003999175.1 Mesorhizobium sp. M7A.F.Ca.ET.027.03.2.1
TGCGCGATAAGGGGAAGGCTGTCGTCTACATCTCGCATCGCATGGAGGAGATCTTCGAGCTGTGCGACACGGTGACGGTGCTGAAGGACGGCGCACTGGTCGGCACCAGAATGGTGTCCGAGATCACCACCGACGACCTCATCACCATGATGGTCGGACGCGAACTCCAGGACCTTTTTCCCGATCGTACTGATAACAAAGGCGACGAGATCCTGCGCGTCGAGAACTTGCGGATCACCGAGACATCGCGGCCGCTGTCACTGACTTTGCACAAGGGCGAGATCGTCGCCCTGGCCGGACTGGAGGGGCAGGGCCAGCAGCGCTTCCTGAGATCGCTGATCGGCCGCTATCATCCCTCCGCCGGGACGATTTCCGTCAACGGCAAAGCGCTGAAAATGCCGCTCCCGGCATCATCAGGCGTTCGCCATTTGCAGCAGCTGAGGGTCGGCTTCGTTCCAGAGGACCGCAAGGAAGAGGGGCTCTTCCTTGCTTTGCCGATCGCCCACAACATCGCCATCGGATTGCATTCGAGGCGATCCGAACTCGCGCCGGCGCGGCCGTATCGAAACGTGATCGCCCGCATGATGGAGGTCATGAACATAAAGGCGGCAGGGCCGTCCGCGCCGGTCGGCTCCCTGTCCGGCGGCAACCAGCAAAAGGTTCTGCTCGGCCGCTACCTGGCCGCCGATCTCGATCTTCTGCTGGTCGAGGAGCCGACCCGCGGCGTCGACATCGGCGCCAAGTCCGAGATCTACCACCTGCTGCGCGACTTTACCGCCAAGGGCGGCGCCGTGCTGGTGCTGTCGCGCGAGACGATCGAATTGATCGGGCTCTGCGACCGCATCTACGTCGTCCATGACGACACCATCGTTGCCGAAATGCCGGCAGCGCAGGCGACAGAACACAAGATCCTCGACGCGGCCCTGACGGGCGGCTCCGCGCGCCAGCATTAGGGGCCTCCATGCATCGTTCGCTTTTCAACATCCTGAGTGGCCGGAACACGCGGCAAGGCCTGTGGGGCCTGCCACTGCTGGTCGCCTTGCTCATTTCGCTGTGGCTGACCGTCGAGACGACGCAGTTCGCCACGGCCGAGAACCTCTTCAACCTGGTTGCCCAGGCGATGCCGCTGATCATCGCGGCGATAGGACAGCTCGTCGTCGTGCTCATCGGCGGGCTCGACCTGTCGGTCGGCTCGGTCATCAGCTTCACCACCGCGGTGCTGGCGCTCGACCAGCCGGCGATCGTGCTGATCCCGGCGGTCTTCGTGCTGGCGGCACTCATCGGGCTGACCAACGGCCTGGCGATCACCCGCTTCAACGTCCATCCGATCATCGCGACGCTGTCGACGCAGTACATCGTGCTCGGCATCACGCGCATCCTGCGTCCCGTCTCCGGTGGCACCGTGCCGGAGATCGTCATCGATGCCGTCTCGGGCAGTTTCCTCGGCATTCCCTATCCGGTTTTCTGGGGCATCGCCGTGATCCTGGCAGCGTGGAAACTGCTCTACGGATCCCGGTACGGGCTGCATCTGTTTGCGATCGGCGGCGGTATCGCGTCCGGCGCCGAAAGCGCTGCCCGCAATTTCGGCGTCTCCGACCGCCGCAACATTATCCTCGCCTATGTGGTCTGCTCCTGTTTCGCGGCCGCTGCCGGTGTCTTTCTGGCCGGGCGCATCGTGTCGGGCGATCCGAATGTCGGTCTGCTTTTCGAACTCGATACCGTCACCGCCGTGGCGCTCGGAGGCACCCAGCTCTCCGGCGGCATCGGCAGCCTGCACGGCACAGTGATCGGCGCGCTGGTCATGGCGCTGCTGGCTAACGGCATGAACCTCGCCAACGTCTCGCCCTTTGTTCAGACAGCGATCAAGGGCGGCATCCTGCTGGCGGTGGTCGGGTTGCAATCCCGCAAGAAAATGGGGCTCTGAGCGATGGCCGCCGTTCTCGCAAATCCGATCGCCCGGCGTCTGCTGCGCATCCCGCCGTCCTACTTTGTCTTCATCGTGCTGCTGGCGACGCTGTGGATCGCGCGGCCGAACATGCTCAACCTCAACATCATGGGCATCTTCGTCAGGCAGATCGTGCCGCTCGGCATCCTGGTGCTGGGGCAGCTCGTCGTCATGCGGGTGAAGTCGATCGACCTCTCTGGCGGCGGCATCATCCTGCTCATCAACTATTTCATCTCGTCGGGCACTTTCCCCGGCGCGTCGATGCCTTTCTTCGTCGTGCTGGCGCTCGCCACCGGCCTCGTCATCGGCCTGTTCAACGGCTTCATGATCGGCAACCGGCGGGTGTCGGCGGTCATCGTCACGCTGGCGGTCAGCATCATCCTGGTCGGGCTGGTGCAGTTCCTGTCGAGCGGCAATCCGCCCGGCGATGTGCCGAAGCTGTTCAACGACCTATACAACACGAAATTCCTGTCGGTTCCGACGCCGGTGCTGTTCTGGGTCCTGCTGACCGCTTCGGTGTGGCTGCTTCTGTCGCGGACCATCTTTGGCCGCTACGTCGCTTCGGTCGGGGAGAATGCCGAAGCCGCGCATTTTTCCGGCGTGCCGGTCCAGCGCGCGGTCATCCTGGCGCATACGCTCGCCGGCCTGATAGCGGCGATCGCCGCCCTGGTGCAGACCGGTTCCATCGCCGTCGGCAGCGTCCGTATCGGCCTCGACCTGCCGATCCTGGCGGTCGCGGCAACGATCCTCGGCGGCGTCGTCTTCGGTCGTGGCGACGGCGGCGTCTGGGGGCCTTTCTTCGGGGCGCTGTGTTTTGCGCTGCTGTTCGTGGTGATGACGGTGCTCGGCATCGACGAGCCCGGCAAGCTCATCGCGCAGGGCGTCATCATCCTCGGCGCGGCGATCTTCTACGGAGTGCGCGTACGAAACCCCTGATTTGAAACGGCGAAGAGCAAGTGCGCCGGCGTTCAGACAATTGCAAACAGATGGAGAAACATGGATGTCACCGCCAAAAAACATCATGTGCTACGGCGACTCGCTGACCTGGGGCTGGGTTCCGGTCAAGGAAGGGTCGCCGACCTACCGCTACCCTTATGATCAGCGCTGGACCGGTGTGATGGCGGCGGCGCTGGGGGCGGGCTACCACATCATCGAAGAAGGCCTGAGCGCGCGCACGACCTGTCTCGACGACCCCAACGATCCGCGCCTGAACGGGGCGAACTATCTGCCCTCGGCCATCGCCAGCCATCTGCCGCTCGACCTGGTCATCGTCATGCTCGGCACCAACGACACCAAGTCTTATTTCCGCCGGACGCCTTATGAGATCGCCAATGGAATGGCGAAACTGGTCGGGCAGATCCTGACCAGTGCCGGCGGCATCGGCACCCCTTATCCGGCTCCCAAGGCGCTGGTCATTGCGCCGCCGCCGCTGACCCCGATGCCCGATCCGTGGTTCGAGGGCATGTTTGGTGGCGGGCACGAAAAATCCAGGGATCTGGCCAGGCAGTACAAGGCGATGGCGGATTTCATGAAGATCGATTTCCTCAATGCCGGCGATTACCTCACCACGGATGGTGTTGACGGCATCCATTTTACTGCCGGAAACAACGCCGATCTGGGACGCGCCGTCGCCGACAAGGTCAAGTCGATCCTTGAGCCGGGCAAGGTCAGCACTGCCGCCTGAAGCCGCCACGCCCGTCGGCTCGCGGCACACAGGCCTACGGCGCGGGTGTATCGCTCGTTCCTCCGGCGATGCACATCGATACGGGGCCGTTTGGCCCCGTATCGATGTGGCGCTCGACGCCTGCAGACCTGCGTTGATCTAGGGCCTTGTGCCCCGAGGAACATGATCGGCAGACGATTTGGTTTGGCGGTCGAAAACGACCGCCAGGCCGTTCTTCACGGCAAGCGAGGCGACCATGTCGTCGAGTTCGCGATCGGGAATGGCGGGTTTGAGGACCTGCCGGATGGCCCGATAGGCCTGCTCGGTCGACACATAGTCGTAGCGCTTTTTGCGCGCTTCCACATATTGCTCGATGAGAATGCCCAATCGGCGGGCGGCGATGTCATCTGGTTGCTGCAAGGGAGCCTCCTCAGCGTCGATCGTTTGCAGACCCCCGAGATGTAAAAACCCACGCCGCGAAAGTTAAGGCCTGCTGTCGGCTTGAAGCCCAAAAAATCTATTGCCTTCGTTCAACGAACTGCACCGCAGAGTGACATCGTGTCCGAACTGGCACATCGCAGCCGCAAGGCGCGGGTCAACTTGCCCGTCCGAATCCCGACCAAAGCGTGTATTCACAACAGCTCCGACAGAACGGCCATGAAATGGTCGTTCTCCGCTGTCGAGCCGATGCTGACTCGCACATAGGTGTCAAAACCCTGCTGCTTCCACGGCTTGACGATGACGCCGTGACGCAGCAGGCCTTCGACGAAGGCGGAAGCATCTTGCCGGCAGTTGAAGAACAGGAAGTTGCCCCTGGAGGCAGCGACATCGAGGCCCTTGCTCGCCAGGAAAGTCTCGACGCGTTTTCTCTCTGCATTGGCCAGCGCGACGACCCTGGCAAGGTGTTCGTCGTCGGCCAGTGCCGCGAGTGCGGCCGCCTGGGCCATCGCGTTGGCGTTGAAAGGCGTGCGGACGCGATCGAGCAGCGCGCGCAGCTCCGGGTCACCGACGATGCCGAAGCCGATCCGCAATCCGGCCAGACCGAACGCCTTGGAAAAGGTCCGCAGCACGATCCAGGGCCGGCCCAGCTTTTCGAGATAGGGCAGGGACGACGCATAATCGTCGCCCTTGGCATATTCGGCATAGGCTTCGTCGATGACGATCAGCGTCTCGTCGCCGACCGCATCCAGAACCCTCGACAGATCGCCGCCGGAGAGCCAGCTGCCGACCGGGTTCATCGGGTTCGAAAACAGCAGCATGCGCGGCCTTTCGCGCACCGCCTCGACCAGCGCATCGACATTGATGGTGAGATCGCCGTTGACGGCAACGCGTTTGACGGTCGCCCCCATCAGCGTCGCGTAGTCCTCATGCAGCGGGAACGACGGATAGAGGGTGACGACGGCATCGCCGGGCCGCAACACGGCACGGCTGATGACGGAGAGAAGATCTTCGGAACCGTTACCCAGGATAATCTGGCCCTCGGCGACGGCATATTTGTCGCCGATCGCCTGGCGCAGCTTGCGCCCGGCAGGGTCCGGATAGAGGCGGAACATCTCGGAGCCGGCATGCATCGTCGTGGCGAGGGTCGGGCTGGGCCCGAGCGGGTTTTCGTTGGAGCCCAGTTTGGCGATCCTGGCCGGTGCGTATCGCTCCATGACCTCGTCAATGGTCAGCCCGGAATTGTAGGGCGACAAACGGTTGACTTCGGTGCGGACCATGTCCGAGGCTTTCGACACGGGCGGGCTCCTCTGCGGTGGATTTCGTCATCCGTACCGTAGTCGAAATAGTTTGTATATGCTTGTATATGTAACTTGGTCTGATAGTCTCGACGCTGAAGCGGAAACCGACGCCGGCAAGGAGGATCACATGCGCAACGCTTCTCTCTTCGATCTCTCCGGCAGGAAGGCGCTTGTCACCGGCGCAAGCCGAGGCATCGGGCGCAGCATCGCCGAGGCGCTGAGTGCTGCCGGCGCCGACGTCGCGGTCACGGCGCGCAGCCTGGCCTCGCTGGAGGCCACCACGGCAGCCATCCGCGCCGCCGGCGGAGTGGCGCACGCCATCGCTCTCGACGTCACCGATGTCGGCCGCTGCCGGGCGGCAACCGCAGAGGCTGCCAGCCTGCTTGGCGGTCTCGACATTCTCGTAAACAATGCCGGGATGGAGGAGGTGCGGCCCTCGCTCGATGTCGACGAGGCGCTGTGGGACAGGATCGTCGACACGAATCTCAAGGGAGCGTTCTTCTGCGCCCAGGCCGCCGCGCGGCAGATGCGCGACGCCGGCCGTCCTGGTGCCATCATCAATCTGTGCTCGCTGACATCCGAAGTCGGAATCCCCACCGCGGTGCCGTATGGCTCGTCGAAGTCGGGCCTGCTCGGCATGACCCGCGCCCTTGCGGCGGAGTGGGCGGAGCTTGGCAT
>NZ_RZOM01000303.1:0-6021 GCF_003999175.1 Mesorhizobium sp. M7A.F.Ca.ET.027.03.2.1
CCGTGGGGTCGGAAGGTCCGAGCACGCAGTTCGTGCGCATGGCTGAAGGATTGATCGTTTCTTTCAGGGGCGCCGCCGCCGGTTGAGGTGACCTGTCGCCTATCCATGTGCGCCATTCATCGCGTGATGACTGGGCGCGCTTTGGTGTCGCTGTGCCGCCATCCCTGTCGGCCAAACGAAAAAAGCCCGCTGCCGGGAGGAGGTGGCAGCGGGCTCGATTTTCGAATGTGGCGCGGGAGGAGGTGCACCCCATTCAGCGTCGGCATCGCATCTGGGAGGAGTAGATGGCCGACAACCAGAACCTACGAGTTGCCCAACGATTCGGCAACAAAGAAACTTGCATAGCTGCTGTGCAGATTTGCCGTGCCAATCATCGTACAAATCCGGAAACCCGGTTTAGCCAAGCCATTTCGCATTACTGCACCAGGACGTTTTCCCTGAAGATCAAGCGCGGTTCGATGAACTTGCGCGTCAGATAGGGTGCCGAGGAGGCAATCGAGCCGAGCAGGCGAATGACCGACTGTTCCGCGATCAGCCTGGCATTCTGGTCGATGACGACATCGAGCAGGTCGTCGACGAGATGACCGCGCGTGTCCTTGGTCAGATCGTGGCAGATGAACACCGGCTTGCGGTTCGGCCTGGCCTCCCGGATCGCCTTTGCAACGCCCGAATGTCCAGCTCCGACGCAATAGATGCCGAGCAGTTCCGGCTCGTCGTGCAGCGCCTTCATGGTCTCGGTGTAGCTGGCATCGGGCTCGTCGTTGACCTCGACGGCGCTGCTGACGGTCAGATTGGGAAACTCCTCACTGAGCACCGAGCGGAAACCCATTTCGCGTTCCTCGTGGCCGCGATAGGAACGTGAGCCGACGACCATCGCAAGATGGCCGGTGCGGCCGCCAAGGAAGCGTCCCATCAGCAGCGCCACCGTTCGTCCCGCCACCCGGTTGTCGATGCCGACATAGGCCGCGCGCGGTGCCGCCGGAACATCGGACACCAGCGTCACCAGGCGCATGCCGGCTTCGACGATGTCGCGCAGGATGTTGCGCGTACGCGGATGATCGACGGCGATGACACCGACGCCATTGGCCCTGAGCGACAGGTTTTCGACAGCGCTCTGCAACGCGTTCGGCGAGATACCGGCGAGGTTATGGATCCGGCACGAGGCGACAAGCGGCAGGCGCGCGGCGTAGTCCTCGATGTGCCCGGCGAGATCGCGCATGAAGGCATTGCTGCCGATCGGCAGCAGGAATTCAAGGTGGGCGGGCCGCGAGGGTAGCGTCACCTGATCGGCGACCGGCAGATAGCCGACTTGCTTGGCCGCCTCCATGACGCGCTGGCGGTTGGCCGCACTCGCACCCGGCCGGTTGTTGAGCACCCGGTCGACCGTTGCGGTCGACAGCCCGCAGCTACGAGCGATATCGGAGACAGTGGCTTTCATGCCGTAACCCACAGCCCGCAGTTGCGTGCGGTATCCGAGACTGTGGCTTTCATGCTGCAATCCTGTTCGCCATGCGGTGGCGCGTCAGACAAGCGATGCGATCTGAGGTGACGGGTGATTGCCGCCCATCACCATTCTCAGTGCGATGGCTTGCCATCGGCGATGGCATCGCGGATTTCCTTGTCCGACATGCCGGTGATGATCCGTTCGACCTCCGCCACGCTGGTCTTCTTGGGGTCTATGTCGTCAGCAACCACCTTGCCGCGGCGCATGACGACGATGCGGTCGACTACCTGGAAGACATGGTGGATGTTGTGGGCGATGAAAATGCAGGAATGGCCGGAATCGCGGGCGCTGCGCACGAAGCTCAGCACACCCTGTGTTTCGGCGACGCCGAGATTGTTGGTCGGCTCGTCGAGAATGATCAGGTCGCTGTCGAAATGCATGGCGCGCGCGATCGCCACCGCCTGGCGCTCGCCGCCGGAGAGCGAGCCGATCGGCGTCGTCGACGGGATGTTCTTCGAGATGCCTACCTGCTTGAGCAAGTCGCGAGCAACCGTGTTCATCGCATCCTGGTCCATCCGGTTGAGGAAGCGCGGCGGCTTGATCGGCTCGCGCCCGAGGAACAGATTGCGGGCGATCGACAGTTGCGTCACCAGCGCCGAGTCCTGGTAGATCGTCTCGATGCCGTGGGCGATGGCGTCGCTGGTGCTGCGCAGGCTCACCTTCTTGCCGCGGATGAAGATATCGCCGCTGGTCAGCGGAACGGCACCCGAGAGCACCTTGATCAGCGTCGACTTGCCGGCGCCATTGTCGCCGAGCAAGCCGACGATCTCCCGTTCATTGACATGGAAATTGGCATCCTCCAGCGCCTGCACGCGGCCATAGGACTTGCGGATGCTCGTCATGCGGATCAGTGGCTCGGCCATGGTTCAAGTCCCCGCCTGGTGCCGGCGTTCCAGCCATGAATGCAGCGCCATCATGCCAAGGATGATAGCGCCGATGAAGATGTTGTAGGCAAGACCGGGCACGCCGATCAGCACGATGCCGTTGCGCATCACGCGCAGGATCAGGATGCCGAGCACCGTGCCGATGATTGTGCCGCGCCCGCCAGTAAGTGCTGTACCGCCGATCACCACCATGGCGATGACTTCCAGTTCGTAGCCGGTGCCGCTGTTGGGGTTGGCGGCGGAAGTGCGCAGCGACGAGATGACGCCGGCAAGCGAAGCCATGACCGACGACAGCACGAACAGGCCGATCTTGACGCCGCTGACATTGACGCCGCGCGCCCTTGCAGCACTCGGGTTGCCGCCGGCCGCCTGGATCCAGTTGCCGGTGCGGCTTTGCGTCAGCACATAGCCGAGCCCGATCGCCGCGGCGATGAACCAGAACAGCGACATGTAGATGCGGAACGGGCCGATGAAGAAATCGCCGACCAGCACTTCCGCCAGCCAGCTGCCTTCCGCGCTCCAGGTGCGCTGGGGAAAACCATCGGTGACGAAAAGAGCGGTGCCGCGCACCACCAGCAGCATGCCAAGCGTCACCAGGAAGGATGGGATCTTGAGCTGCGTCACGAACCAGCCATTGACCAGCCCGATGAAGGCGGCGACCAGCAGCGCGGCGACAAAGCCGACCTCAAGGGAGGTCAGGCCGCTGTTGAACAGGGTCCACATCAAGACCGGCGAGAAGCCGAACAGGGAGCCGACCGAGAGGTCGAACTCGCCCGATGTCATCAACAGCGTCATCGCCAGCGCGATCAGGCCGAGTTCGACCGTGAAGGCCAGCGTGTTGGAGATGTTCTGCGGCGACAGGAAGTCGTGGTTGAAACTCCAGAAAACGGCGATCTCGACGACGAGCAGCACCAGCGGGCCGAATTCCGGCCGTGCGATCAGGCGTTGGACGAGCGAATGATTTTCCACGGCAATCCGCGACATGAGTGGAAGGCTGAGCGTTGCACATCGCGTGCGAAGGGCTCGGCGAAATGGAGAGCCAGTCGCGACCGTTGGGCGGCCGCGACTGCTAGGATTGGATGTTACTTGCCGGACAGGATGTCGTCGTAGATTTGCGCGGTGTCTTTTTCGTAGAGCGCGCCGGTGATGACGTTGAAGCCCGGAGGAATGCCGCCGGCGGCCATATTGGCCAGCGAAAGCGCGACATAGCTGGTCGCCTGCGGGTCCTGCCACTGGCCGGCATTGACATAGCCGTTCAGCACTTCCTGGGTGGTGTCGAGCGAGTTGCCCCAGCCGACGACCGGGATTTCGCCCGGCTTGATGCCGACCTGGTCGAACACCCGCTTGATCGAGCCGGTGACGAGATCGCCCAGTCCGATGATCGCCTTGACCTTGGCCTTGTTGGCCGTGAGGTAGTCGACCATGCGGTTGATCACTTCAGCCTGATCAAGCGTGGCTTCCGTGATTTCATAGGTGATGCCGAGCGGCTCGAAGACGCTCTTGATGCCTTCTTCTTCCTGCACGCCATAGGTGGCGCCGGGGATTTCGACCGGCATCCAGACGAAGTCGCCTTTCTTCACCAGGCCTTTGTCGACCAGATACTGCGCCCAATGCTTGCCGAAGGTGACATTGTCGCCGCCGACATAGGCGTTGAAGTCGGCTTTCGGATCAGGCGTGTTG
Source organism: Mesorhizobium sp. M7A.F.Ca.ET.027.03.2.1 (assembly GCF_003999175.1). NCBI lineage: Bacteria > Pseudomonadati > Pseudomonadota > Alphaproteobacteria > Hyphomicrobiales > Phyllobacteriaceae > Mesorhizobium > Mesorhizobium sp. M7A.F.Ca.ET.027.03.2.1. The sequence goes on from NZ_RZOM01000303.1 coordinate 4,069, forward strand.
AAATTGATGATCGGCACTTTCGCCGCACGCGCTTCCTTGACGATCTCGATCAGGCTGCCCGGATCGGGGCTCGTCGTGACGATACCATCGGCCTTGGCGGAGAGGGCGGCGCGAACCGCTTCCTGCTGCGAGGCGACATCGCCATTGTGGAACGAGGTGTTGACGGTGTTGCCGGTGTCCTTGGCCCATTGCTTGGCGCCGGCCAGGAAATAGGTCCAGACCGGATCGGCCGGACCGCCGTGCGAAATCCAGTAGAACGTCTTGGCCTGTGCCGCTGCTGGTACCACCATCAGCGCCACCAACAGGCCGTATAGAACGAGTCTTAGCCGTGTCAGCATTTGATTTCCTCCCGTTTGTAGATCGTCAGTTCAAAATCCGTCCCTTGTTCCGCGTCTTTTTGCAGCGCCGGTTGAATGCGTCAGAGCATCCCCTTTTTCGACGGATGGCAAGCCTCCATCTGCCAAGCCTCCATCTGCAGGTGTAGTGGGCGTCTGACGGGGCGTCATCAGCGGTCCCATCAGATTGCATCAGTTGAGGTGATTTTCCGACTGTCTGATAATTGGCGTGATTGCTTCGGGTCGCGCGAACGCGGCCTGCGCCGACAAGGGTCACGCCGGCGACCATCCTACGCCCACGGGGCCAGGTCCGCAGCGCTTGGCAGGGCGTCGACGACACCAGTTGCTAGATCAGATCGGCTCTGGCCAGCTCCCGCATCAGATGGCTGGCGCCATAGGTCCAGTGCGGGCAGTCCGGCGACAGCTGCACGCGGTTGACCAGCGCGCCGAATTTTTCCGACGAGATGGTGACGATGTCGCCGACCTTGTGGGTAAATCCCTTGCCCTTCTCGCCGCGATCCTTGGACGGAACGAACATGGTGCCGAGATAGAGCGCCAGCCCGTCCGGATACTGGTGGTGCGGCCCCATGGCCGCGGCGACCAGTTCCTCCGGCGAGCGGCTGATCTCCGCCATCGAGCTTGCGCCCTCCAGCGAGAACCCGTCCTCGCCCTCGACTTTCAGGCGCACGACGGCGCGCTTGACGTCATCGATGGAGAATTTGTCGTCGAATAGGCGGATGAAGGGGCCGAGTGAGGCCGAGGCATTGTTGTCCTTGGCCTTGCCGAGCAGCAGCGCCGAACGCCCTTCGACGTCGCGCAGATTGACGTCGTTGCCGATGGTCGCGCCGACGATCCGGCCGCTGGAGGCGGCGATCATGGCGATCTCGGGTTCCGGATTATTCCAGGTCGACACCGGGTGCAGCCCGACATCGGCGCCGAAGCCCACCGAGGCCATCGGCTGGCACTTGGTGAAGATCTCGGCATCGGGGCCGATGCCCACTTCCAGATATTGCGACCAGGCGCCGCGCGAAATCAGCTTGGCCTTGATCTCCATCGCTTCGGGCGAACCGGGCTTCAGCTTCGACAGATCGTGGCCGATCAGTCCTGCGATGTCGGCGCGGATGGCATCGGCTTTTTCAGCCGAACCGCGCGCCTGTTCCTCGATCACCCGTTCCAGCAGGCTGACGACGAAGGTGACGCCCGATGCCTTGACCGCCTGCAGGTCGACCGGTGAGAGCAGGTAGGGTTTTGCTGGATCGCGCCCGGTCTCAAAACTGTTGGCGGCGATGTCATCGAGCGATCCGATCGGTCTGCCCTCGGCCGAGCGGACATGCGCAGCCGGGTCAGCCATCTCGCAAAGGTCGCGCATGGTTGGTGCCGCACGCAAGGTGATGTCGAAGACCGTGCCATCGCGCACCGCGACGACCAGCGGGTATGCGGCATCGCTGCTTCTGGCGCGTCCGACAAAAAGGCCCTCGGTGGGCAGGTGGGTCGGGTTCGTCATAGCGCTCTGTCCTCTGCGTGATCGACAATGTGGCGAAGTGATCGTCAATGTGGGCTGGCCGGATCGGCGCGGCACTTTCACCGGATTCCCGTCAAAGGTCTATCCCGTCGCAGA
>NZ_RZOM01000304.1:0-6016 GCF_003999175.1 Mesorhizobium sp. M7A.F.Ca.ET.027.03.2.1
CGTGTGAGGGTGACCATGATCCCCGGTGAAATCATCACGGTGAGCGGCGACATCGAGCTCAACAAGGGCCTGCCGACCGTCACCCTGAAAGTCGCCAACAGCGGCGACCGGCCAATCCAGGTCGGCAGCCACTACCATTTCTTCGAGACCAATGAGGGGCTGAAATTCGACCGTGAGCGCGCCAGGGGCATGCGTCTCGACATTGCCGCAGGCACGGCCATGCGTTTCGAGCCGGGCCAGGAGCGCGATGTCACGCTGGTGCCGCTCGGCGGCAAGCGCGAGATCTACGGATTTCAGCAGAAGGTGATGGGCAAGCTGTGAGATCTTCCGGCGCGCTCAGCTCAGTTCGATGGCTTGGCCGCGGCGTAGATGACGACCTTCCCGGGATCATCGAATTCGACGGCGAGGACATCCTGCGCCTGCACGCGCCGCGATTCGATGGCGTTGAACAGCAGCGCGTTGGCCTCGATCTCCTTGCGCAGCTCCGTGATGTCGTCCTGATGCTGCTTGACCTTGCTTTCGATCTCCGGCGGCGGGCCGCCTTCGCTGCGCGCGGCGTCGGTGAGGAACACGATGTCGACCTTGTCGAGCTTGGACGTCTTGCGCACCGTACCGATGTTTTCACGCGTGCGGTCGATCGCCGTGTTGACGCTGCGGGCCTCAGCGGTGGCCTTGGCCTCTTCCTGCTTGACCTGCGAGCCGACGATGCGGTTGACGGTCTCCGTGCTTTCGAGCCCTTGCGCCTTCAATCCGGTAGCAGGAACAGCAGCCGCCAGGAAGGCCGTGGCGGCGACTGCCCGCATTCCGGTCGAGAAAGAAGTGATCGCCATCGCTCGCTCCTGAGAGAAGTCGTTTCGGGACGCGGGTTAGCGCGAAAAGAACAAAACGAATGCCGCCCGGCGAAGGTTCCTTTCCCGATCCGGCCGGCCGGCCGAATGCCGGCCCGCCGTGCCGTCTCGTCAGCTCGCCTTCTTGGTGATCAAGGTCAGTGCGCCATTGGGTTCCATGCTGGCCGCGACCACCTGCGCAGAGGTCATTCCCTTGGCCTCCAGCGCCGACTTCACCTTGGGTGTGGCATCGATCGAGCTGCGCAGTTTCTTCAAGCCGTCATCGCCGCGCTGGGCGATCACCTGGTTGACCTGCGTCTGGGTGTCCTTTGGCAACTCGGTGATGTCGACGATGTTGACGCTCTGGATCGTCGGCACCGCAGGCTGAGCCTGGGGCGTGGCTGGAGCAGGCGTCGCCGGCGCCGGAGCGGGCTGTGGCGCGGGTTGCTGCTGGGCACTGGCGGCGCCCGCCAGCATCAGGCTGGCTGCGGCGGCAAGAATTATCGTTTTGCGCATGGATTTTCCTTTCCATCGATTGGCAAACGGTCGGTCTGGGGTGACCCCCTAACCTCAACCGCCAAATGGGATCAGAAGGTGTCGCCCAGCGGGTCATTGCGTGACCATAGGATGGCAGCAATGTGCAGCACCGCTTCAATCCAACCGCATTTCAGGAGCAATCGCTGATGGCCAGAATTACCCGCGCCGCCTATGCGCAGATGTATGGCCCGACGGTCGGCGACAGAGTGCGCCTTGCCGACACTGAACTGTTCATCGAGGTCGAGAAGGATCTCACCATCCATGGCGAAGAGGTGAAATTCGGCGGCGGCAAGGTGATCCGCGACGGCATGGGCCAGAGTCAGGTTTCCCGAGCCCAGGGCGCCGTCGATACCGTGATCACCAACGCGCTGGTGGTGGACGCCAGCGCCGGCATCTTCAAGGCCGATATCGGGCTTCGCGACGGCCGTATCGCGGCCATCGGCAAGGCCGGCAATCCGGACACCCAGGATGGCGTCACCATCATCATCGGTCCGGGCACCGAGATCATCGCCGGCGAAGGCAAGATCCTGACGGCAGGCGGCTTCGATGCGCATATCCACTTCATCTGCCCGCAGCAGATCGAGGAAGCGCTGATGTCAGGCATCACCACCATGCTCGGCGGCGGCACCGGCCCGGCGCACGGCACGCTGGCCACTACCTGTACGCCGGGGCCATGGCACATGGCCCGCATGATCCAGTCCTTCGATGCCTTCCCGATGAACATCGGCCTGTCGGGCAAGGGCAATGCCTCCCTGCCCGCCGCGCTCGAGGAAATGGTGCTGGGCGGCGCTTGCTCGCTGAAGCTGCACGAAGACTGGGGCACGACGCCGGCGGCCATCGATTGCTGCCTGTCGGTCGCCGACGACTACGACGTGCAGGTCATGATCCATACCGATACGCTGAACGAATCCGGCTTTGTCGAGAACACGGTCGCCGCCATCAAAGGCCGCACCATTCATGCCTTCCACACCGAGGGCGCCGGCGGCGGCCACGCACCTGATATCATCAAGGTCTGCGGCCTGCCCAACGTCATCCCGTCCTCGACCAACCCGACGCGGCCCTACACGGTCAACACCCTGGCCGAGCATCTCGACATGCTGATGGTCTGCCATCATTTGTCGCCGTCGATCCCCGAAGACATCGCCTTTGCCGAAAGCCGCATCCGCAAGGAGACCATCGCGGCCGAAGACATCTTGCACGACATCGGCGCCTTCTCGATCATCTCGTCGGACAGCCAGGCCATGGGCCGCGTCGGCGAAGTCGCGATCCGCACCTGGCAGACCGCCGACAAGATGAAGCGCCAGCGCGGCTCGCTGCCGCAGGAGACCGGCAACAACGACAATTTCCGCGTCCGCCGCTACATCGCCAAATACACGATCAACCCGGCCATCGCGCATGGGCTGTCGAAAGACATCGGCTCGATCGCGGTCGGCAAGCGCGCCGACCTGGTGCTGTGGAACCCGGCCTTCTTCGGCGTCAAGCCGGACATGGTGCTGATCGGCGGCATGATCGCCGCAGCACCGATGGGCGACCCCAACGCCTCGATCCCGACGCCGCAGCCAATGCACTACCGGCCGATGTTCGGCGCCTATGGCAAGGCCAGGACCAACTCGTCGGTGACCTTCGTTTCGAAAGCCGCGCTCGAGTCAGGCCTGCATGGCAGGCTTGGCGTCGACAAGCAGTTCGTCGCCGTCGAGAACACCCGCGGCGGCATCGGCAAGCATTCGATGGTGCTCAACGACGCCACGCCGCATGTCGAAGTCGATCCGGAAACCTACGAGGTGCGTGCCGACGGCGAGCTTTTGACCTGCGAGCCGGCGACGGTGCTGCCGATGGCGCAGAGATACTTTCTGTTCTGAAGCGGCGATTCGACCGGGCGAGTATTATCCGTTGCAGCCCTTGGTGGGAGGCAGCAATATGCGGCCGACCAATAGTTGCATTGTGATCGAGCATGGCCACCGAAATCGCTTCCGCCCACGACATTTTCCCCCATATCCGCATCGTCATGGGCATGGTGATCGGGCTTGGCGTCGCCCGCCTGCTGTCGGGGGTGGCGCGCATCGTCCAGCATCCCGGCCAGTACAAGCTCTATCCCGTGCATCTGGCCTGGGTCGTCTCGGTGCTCCTGATGCTGGTGCATTTCTGGTGGTGGGAGTTCGGCCTCTACGCCATCGAAACCTGGACCTTCGGCAAATATTTGTTCATCATCTTCTACGCGATCACGCTGTTCCTGCTGTGCGCGCTTTTGTTTCCCGATTCGATGCTGGACTACACCAGCTATGAGGATTTCTTCTATTCGCGCCGGGCGTGGTTCTTCGGCCTGCTGGCTGCGACCTACCTGCTCGACGTGGTCGACACGCTGCTGAAAGGGCCAGAGCATTTCGCCCGCTTCGGCAGCGAGTATCTGTTCCGCACGCCGGTCTTCGTTGCGCTGTGTATCGTCGCGATCCTGGTGCGCGATCGCCGCTTCCACATCGCCTTCGTCACGGCGGCGCTTATCTACCAGATATCGTTCATCCTGCGGCTCTTCGACACCATCGTCTGAACGAACGCGATGGTCTAGCTTGTTGGGGAAAGGCAGGGTTCGACATGTACAAGGCCGTCGGATCGCGCGGATCCCGGGTCAGCCGCGTTCTCTGGATGCTCGAGGAGCTCGCGCAGCCTTATGAATTCGTCGAGGTTCATCTGCGCTCACCGGAAGCCTATGCGCTCAACCCATCGGGCAAGGTGCCGATCCTCATCGACGGCGAACTGACGGTGACGGATTCGGCGGCGATCTGCGTTTATCTCGCCGACAAGCACGCGGACAAGGGAATGGGCGCCAATCCGGGTGTCGCCGGCCGGGCCGAGATGGATTCCTGGATGCATTTTGCCCAGAGCGAGTTGGAAGCGCCGCTGTGGAACAAATTGCGCCATCGCTTCCTGCTGCCTAGGGATGTGCGCGTCGATGTCGGTCCTGCGGCGGCTTACGATTTTGCCTCGGAACTGAAGGCGCTGGAGCGGCGGCTGGGCGACAAACCGTTTGCGCTCGGCGATCGGTTTTCCGCTGTCGATGTGCTGCTCGGCGACATGGGCGGCTGGGCTCGCGCCGGCCGATTCCCGATCGACTCCGAGCGCGTCAACGCCTATTTCGACCGCGTGCTGGCGCGACCTGCCCGTGTGCGGGCACAAGCAAATGGGGGATCCATGAAATGAAGCTCAACCTCAACACCGACTTCACCAAATTCCCGCGCGCCGTCTCCGTACTGTCCGCCGGCAATGCCGGAACCACCCTACCGTTGGGCCGGGCCATTCTCGCCCATGACGAGCGGCATCTGCGCCGCCGCGCCATCGAGCTTGCCGACGGCAGCAAGGTGCTGGTCGACCTGCCCGAACCCGTCGCCTTGAACGATGGCGACCGGCTGGTGCTGGAGGATGGCGGCCATGTCGAGATCATCGCGGCGCCGGAAGAGGTCTATGACATCCGCGCCCGCGACAGCGTGCATCTGGCCGAGCTCGCCTGGCATATCGGCAACCGCCATCTCGCAGCAAGCATCGAGGCCGGTCGCATCCTCATCCTGCGCGACCATGTTATCAAGGCGATGCTGGAGGGGCTCGGCGCCACGGTGGCCGACGTTTCCGAACCGTTCAAGCCGGTGCGCGGCGCCTATTCCGGGCATGGCGGGCAAAGCCACGATCACGGCCATGCGCATGCCCACAGCCACGCCGAAGCCCACAGCCATTCTCACGACGAAGCGCATACCCATTCGCACAGTCACGCCGGCCATCACCACGATCATGACTGACCAGCCTTCGAACATCGCCCTGCTGCGGCTGATGGCGTGGCTGTCGCCTGCCTTTCCGGTCGGCGGCTTTTCCTACAGCCATGGTCTCGAGCGCGCGGTGCATGACGGCCTGGTTGCCGATGCAGAAAACCTCGCCGACTGGCTGGAAACGCTGGTCGAGATGAGCTCGGGCTGGAACGATGCCGTGCTGTTTGCCGAGAGCTGGCGCCGGGCACGCGGCACCGGTGATCTCGATGAAGTGGCGGCACTCGCCGAGGCGCTGGCCGGCTCGCGCGAACGCCATACCGAAACCATGCTGCAGGGTGCCGCCTTCCTCAAAGCGTCGGCGGCCTGGCCCAATCCGGTGCTGGAGCGCTTGCCGGCCGAATGCGCCTATTGCGTCGCCGTCGGAGCCATTGCCGGCGGCAATTCACTCGCCCTTCAGGATGCGCTGTCGGCCTTCCTGCAAACCTTCTTCTCCAACCTCGTGCAGGCAGCGATCCGCCTTGGCGTTGTTGGCCAGAACGGCGCGACCACCTTGTTAGCCGGCTTCGAGCCGCTGGCCCTGGTGACCGCAAGCCGCGCCGCGCGCTCGACACTGGACGATCTCGGCGGCTGTGCCTTCGTCTCCGATGTCATGGCGATGAAGCACGAAACCCAGTATTCGCGACTGTTCCGCTCATGATTTTTCTCGCCTTCGCTCTCTCCCTTGTGCTGCTGCTGATCACCGCGCTGCATGTCTATTGGGGCCTTGGCGGCATCTGGCCGGGCCAGGATGCGGCCTCCTGCGCTCGCGCCGTGGTCGGCTTTCGCGGCGTCGATGATATGCCGACGCCGTTCGCCAGTTTCGCCGTTGCCGCGTGTCTCTGCCTGGCGACACTGTGGCCG
>NZ_RZOM01000305.1:0-6003 GCF_003999175.1 Mesorhizobium sp. M7A.F.Ca.ET.027.03.2.1
TACCGGCAGCGTCGGCATATCCGCCTTCCCATCCCTGCACGTTGCGATGGCGGTGCTGTTTGCCCTCTATGCAACACGGCGGTCCCGGCTGGCCGGTCTTGTGATGTGGTTATTCGCCGGCGTCATTATGGTCGGTTCCGTCGTGCTTGGCTGGCACTATGCCTTGGATGGCTATGCGGGTGCATTCCTGATGATCGCGATCTGGAAGGTGTGCGGATATTTGGTGGCCCGTTTCTCGCCGGACCGCATGGCCGCTGAAATCGAGAGCTCCACCATGCAATCGCCGGCGGTTTGCGGGCTGTAAATTCGCCGATCTGGGCGACCCCGCCTGCGGCGGCCATGCCGGTCAAAACGGCTCAAGGGCCGCGCTGGATGGGTTGGATAGTTTCTGAAACGCTGTTGGATACGGTGCTTGCCGAAGCTTCTCTGCGATCGTATCCGCGCATTGCCCAGGGCTGAGGAGCGAGGTATCGATCTCCAGATCGTACACGCCGGGCCGGTGGACCTCTTCTTGCCACAGACGCACGGGCAGCGGCACGGGAACATCTGATGAGCCGGTTACATATTCCTTGTCTGCCGCGCTGGCTGCACGCCTTTCCATGATGATTTCAAGCGGGCAGCGAACACCGACAAACAGCACCGGCAGACCTACAAGCCGGCGCGCGCAATCGGCCACAATGTGAAGTGGCTTCGAATAGGCATCGTGATGGCCGACATCCGCCACGACATTCAGCCCCAGCCGGCTGTGGGCGGCGATCGATTCGTAGAGCCCGGCGTGAAATCCGGGCACGAGGGCCTCAAGGTCGGGACGCTCGCCGCCGAGCCGCAATCCTATCCCAGGCCGATAGCGTGCCGGCGTAGCCTGCTCGTAAACGTCGACGCCGAGATTGATCCAGACGCCATCGAAGCGCTCCTGAACAGCTCTGGCGATGCTTGTTTTTCCCGATCGCGGCGCACCGTTCAGGATGATGATCTGGCCGCTCATGCCCCTCCTCCTTGCAAACGAAAAAAGCCCCGTTTCCGGGGCTTTTCGACTTTCCTCAAGGTCAGTTCTTTCTGGGCAGTTGCGGGACGAGACTGCGCTTGCCGCCGTCCTTGCCCTTGGCTTCGGGCTTCTGCGCCACCAGCTTCTTGGCCGCCGGCTTCTTCGCTACGGCCTTTCTGGGCTTCGGCGTTTCTTCCGGCTCTTCCTTCTTCGGCTTCACCGGCGCCTCGTCGGCCAGCGATTCGAGCTTCAGGCCGGTCTCGCCGGTTTCCTTCTTCTCGACGGTGACGCGCACCGTGCCGCCCTTCTTGAGCTTTCCGAACAGCACCTCGTCGGCCAACGGCTTCTTGATATGCTCCTGGATCACACGGCCGAGCGGCCGCGCTCCCATGCGCTCATCATAACCCTTGTCGGCGAGCCAGGCGATCGCATCCGCCGACAGGTCGAAGGTGACGCCACGCTCGGAAAGCTGGGCCTCGAGCTGCATGACGAACTTCTGCACCACCTGATGGATGACCGGCACCGGCAGCGAGCCGAACGGGATGATTGCGTCGAGCCGGTTGCGGAACTCCGGCGTGAACAACCGGTTGATCGCCTCCACATCGTCGCCTTCGCGCTTGGTCGAGCCGAAGCCGATCGCCGCGCGCTGCGCATCCGACGCGCCCGCATTGGTGGTCATGATCAGGATCACATTGCGGAAGTCGATCTGCTTGCCGTTATGGTCGGTCAGCTTGCCGTGGTCCATCACCTGCAACAGGATGTTGAACAGGTCCGGATGCGCCTTCTCGACCTCGTCGAGCAACAGCACGCAATGCGGATGCTGGTCGACGCCGTCCGTCAGAAGACCGCCCTGGTCGAAGCCGACATAGCCCGGAGGCGCGCCGATCAGCCGCGAGACGGTGTGGCGTTCCATATATTCCGACATGTCGAAGCGGATCAGCTCGACGCCGAGCGAGGCGGCCAACTGCTTGGCCACTTCGGTCTTGCCGACGCCGGTCGGGCCGGAGAACAGGTAGGAGCCGATCGGCTTCTCCGGTTCGCGCAGGCCGGCACGTGCCAGCTTGATCGCCGAGGTCAGCGCGGTGATCGCAGTGTCCTGGCCATAGACGACGCGCTTCAGCTCGATATCGAGGCCCTGCAGCACCTTCTCGTCATCGGCCGAAACCGTCTTCGGCGGGATGCGGGCCATGGTGGCGATCGTCGCCTCGATCTCCTTGATGCCGATCGTCTTCTTGCGCTTGGCTTCGGGCACCAGCATCTGCGAGGCGCCGGTCTCGTCGATCACGTCGATCGCCTTGTCCGGCAGCTTGCGGTCGTTGATGTAACGTGCCGACAGTTCCACCGAGGCCTTGATCGCCTCGTTGGTGAACTTCACCTTGTGGAACTCCTCATAATAGGGCTTGAGGCCCTTCATGATCTCGATGGCGTCCTCGATGGTCGGCTCGTTGACGTCGATCTTCTGGAAGCGCCGCACCAAAGCACGGTCCTTCTCGAAGAACTGGCGGAATTCCTTGTAGGTGGTCGAGCCGATGCAGCGGATCGCACCCGATGACAGCGCCGGCTTCAACAGGTTGGACGCATCCATGGCGCCGCCTGATGTTGCCCCTGCCCCGATGACCGTGTGAATCTCGTCGATGAACAGCACGGCACCGGGATAGTCCTCGAGCTCCTTGACGACCTGCTTCAGCCGTTCCTCGAAATCGCCGCGATAGCGCGTGCCGGCGAGCAGCGTACCCATGTCGAGCGCGAAGATGGTGGCGTTGTGCAGCACTTCGGGAACGTCGCCCTCGACGATGCGCTTGGCCAGACCCTCGGCGATCGCCGTCTTGCCGACGCCGGGGTCGCCGACATAGAGCGGGTTGTTCTTGGAGCGGCGGCACAGCACCTGGATGGTGCGGTTGATCTCGGATTCGCGGCCGATCAGCGGATCGATCTTGCCGGCCTTGGCCTTGTTGTTGAGATTGACGCAATAAGCCGTCAGCGCGTCCTGCTGCTGCTTCTTCTTGCCGCCTTCCTCTTGCGGCTCGGCGCCGTTCTGGCCGCCCTGCTCGTCATCGGCACCGCGCGGCGAGCGTGTCTCCGACGCGCCCGGACGCTTGGCAATGCCGTGCGAGATGTAGTTGACCGCGTCGTAGCGGGTCATCTGCTGTTCCTGCAGGAAATAGGCGGCATGGCTCTCGCGCTCGGCGAAAATGGCGACGAGCACGTTGGCGCCCGACACTTCCTCGCGGCCGGACGACTGCACATGGATCACCGCGCGCTGGATGACGCGCTGGAAACCGGCGGTCGGCTTGGAGTCCTCGTCGTAACCGGTGACGAGGTTGTCCAGCTCGGTGTCGATATAGGTGAGAACCGTGTGCTTGAGCTCATCGAGATCGACATTGCAGGCGCGCATGACGGCGGCCGCCTCGGTGTCATCGATGAGCGCGAGCAGCAGATGTTCTAGGGTTGCATATTCATGGTGCCGCTCATTGGCGAGCGTCAGCGCCTGGTGAAGCGCCTTTTCCAGGCCTTGGGAGAAAGCCGGCATGTTACCTCACTTCTTCTCCATCACGCATTGCAGCGGATGCTGATTCTGTCGGGCGAAATCCATGACCTGGGACACTTTGGTCTCGGCCACCTCGAATGTATAGACCCCGCACTCGCCCACTCCATGATTGTGAACATGAAGCATGATGCGTGTGGCGGCTTCGCGATCCTTCTGGAAAAAACGCTCCAGCACGTGAACCACGAACTCCATCGGAGTGTAGTCGTCGTTGAGGATGAGGACCCGATAAAGGCTGGGCTTCTTGGTCTTGGTTTTGGTGCGCGTGATGACGGCCGTCCCACGGCCGGCCCCATTGCCGTTACCGTCGCCGTCTTGCATTCGCACCACTCGTCTCGTGGCAGTCAAACCTGAAGTCACGTATTCCTGCCTCTTTCGATTCCCCATGCGAGTTCGACATGTAGGTGTTCGATGTACGATTTTAAGCCCTTCTGGTTAGCTGACAATATGGCTAGGTCACCAACTTGGACGATTTTCGCAATCGTGAAGGGGCGCGAGGCTCTGGAACGGAAATTGACACGAAAAAGCCCGGCCGCGTTTCCGTAGCCGGGCTTTTTCTCGGGTTCAAAGGCTGAATCTGGTGCACGTCAGGCGAAATCAGTTCGCCCGGGCAAAATTACTTTGCCTTGGCAACGATCGATTCGAATGGCTTGTAAGCTTCCTTGGCGAGTTCGGCATAAAGATCGCCGATCTTGGTGGCCTCGGCGACGAACGCCTCATAAGACTGCTTGGCGTAGTCCGACTGGATCTCGATCGCCTTTTCCAGCGACTTGGCTGAAAACAGCTTCTCCACAGTGGCGCTGCCGGTTTCAAAACTCTTCTTGGTGTATTCACCAGCCTCGGTGGCAATCGCCTGCGCGCCCTTGGACAGCGACGCGAAGCTCTTCAATCCGGTGTCGGCGAACTCTTTGCCGTATTTGCTGAAGTCCTCATAGGTCTGGGTCATTTCACGATTCCCTTGACGGTTGAGGCGTCCTTCTTCGGGGCGCCCTTGTGCAATGCAAGATAATATATTGTGCGCCGCACAAAAGTCAAGATTTCGCGGGCTTGCGGGCCCGCCTGCGCAGCCAATGGCTAAAAATCGAATAAAGAGAACCTCAAGCCCGAAGAAAATGGTGAACGCGGCGGTTACCATAAACGGATTGGTAACGCTGCGCCGGTAGCTTGACCGGAAGCGAGGCAGGACCCTTTGCCGCCTCCAACGCAACGAAGAAATCCAAGGGAAGTACCAGTGCGTAAGGCGTTGTTGGGCATCGTTTCCAAATCCACCTCCCCTCTCAAAACGATGATGATCGTCGCCTTGGCGATGACATTCGTTTTTGGCGACGTTGCCTCGTCGCTGGCGGCCAGGCAGGCGGCCATCGTCGTGGATGCCAAGACCGGCAAGGTGCTTTACTCCGCAGATGCCAACGGCAGGCGCTACCCAGCTTCGCTGACCAAGATGATGACGCTGTATCTGACCTTCGAAGCGATGGCGAAGGGCAAGATCAGCAGGAACACGCCAGTGGTGTTTTCCGCCAAGGCCTCCGCCGAGGCGCCGACGAAACTTGGCGTGAAGCCGGGCGGTTCCGTCACGGTCGAGACCGCGATCCTGTCGATCGTCACCAAATCGGCGAACGACTCGGCCACCGCGCTCGGCGAAATGCTCGGCGGCAACGAAACCACTTTTGCCCGCATGATGACCGCCAAGGCGCGTGCGCTGGGCATGAACGGCACCGTGTTCCGAAACGCCAATGGCCTGCCCGACCCCGGCCAGTTCACCACCGCGCGCGACATGGCGACGCTCGGCATCGCGCTGCGCGAGCATTTTCCGCAGTATTACGGCTATTTCTCGCAGCGCTCCTTTCTCTACGGGCGCAAGCGCATCAACGGCCACAACCGCCTGCTTGGACGTATCAAGGGTGTCGACGGCATCAAGACGGGCTACACCCGCGCCTCCGGCTTCAACCTCGTCTCGTCGGTTTCCGATGGCAATCGCCGCATCGTCGGCGTGGTCATGGGCGGCACCTCGGGCGGCAGCCGTGACAATCAGATGGCCAACCTGATAAACACCTATCTGCCGAGGGCATCGACTCGCGGTGGTGGCGATCTGGTCGCCAAGGCCGGTGGCAACAACCCGATCACCGCCCTCGCCAAGGTTCTTCTGCCCAAGCATGACGCTCCGACACCGGACGACAAGCCTGTCATAGCGCAGGACGATGCAATCGTTGCCGAGGACGCCACGGTCGCCGAAGACGATACCGCGCAGGCCGAGGAAGCAGCTCCCGTCGTCAAGACCAGAAAGGTCAAGACCGTCATCGTTTCAGCCCCCCAGGTCGCGACGGCCCAGGTGGTAGCGGCCTATGCCGAGCCGACGCCGGCGGCTGTCGACCCGGTCAACACCGCGTCGGTGCCGTCGGGCTGGGCCATTCAGGTCGCCTCGTCGCCCAAGCAGTCCGAGGCCCAGGCCTTTCTCGACAAGACCACCAAGCAG
>NZ_RZOM01000306.1:0-5992 GCF_003999175.1 Mesorhizobium sp. M7A.F.Ca.ET.027.03.2.1
GTCTTGATGCGCGCCAGGTTGAACCACTGGCAGGCCCAGTCCGTAGGCTAGTAAAAGTGGTTCCAGTGACACGGTGGGTGGTCAGTTTTGACCACAGCCGTATGGAGGAAAATTTATGTTGTACCCTGGTCACTGCCTTGGTCCGTGCGAGATTGAAATGTTGTCTCGCATTTGCCGGACTGTGTGCGACGAGAGCAAATTGCCGCTTACTTCGCCCGATGCCGAAAAAGCGGCTTCTCACCTGCTGAAGCTCTTTATGAACGGCCTTACCCGCGAAGAGGAACTGGTTGATGCGGCCAGAAACCGTATGAAATGGCTGCCTCCAGCTCATGGTTTTCAAAAGGCGACGCTGCCGCACTTCCGAGCCGTTAATCACCCCGACATCAGCCAGGAAGTGGCTTAGCCGGTTACGAATGCGGGCAGCTCATTTTTCACGCAGGCCCTGCCAGGCCGAGTTGAGCCAGGAATTTCGAAACTCCGCTGAGCACATGGGTTCGTGGGGCCTCGAACTTGTAGCGGTACGACGATACCTAAACCGGCTGATGGATAGCCACAAACTTGTACGCTACCTCGCTCATCATTTTCCAAAGCAACTCGCTCAATTCCAAGACGGTTTGGAAACGGCTTGAGTTCCCAGTGCGGCCGCCGGCGCACGCGCCGCGCTTGGCCGCCTAGTGTCGTTCTCTAGCCGCCCTCTGAGAAATCTCACCCTTTCGCAGGGGTGGAAAAGGCCGCGATGATCGCCTCGAGCGACACGCTCAGAGGCATTCGAAAAGGTCCTGCCCTTCTGCCAAATCGCGACGTAATGATAGAGCGCTGACGGTTCCACCGGTTTTGCTTGGAGGTTAAACGCTTCGTATTCACGCGCAATGATTTCATTGGTTATGGAAATGCCCAGGCCAGCCGAAACGTATCCGGCCTCGTGACCGTTGCAATCGGATTCCACCAGTATGTCTGTCTCAACGCCGGCGAAGCGCAACGCATTGAAGTTCATCTGGTGGGCGGCGAACTGGGGATCGATATCGACGGTCGTTTCGCCTGCCAGGTCGTGAGCCTCGATACAGGCCTGTTTCGAAAAGCGGTGGTCGGGATGAAAGATGCATACGTTTTGTGCCGACCCGAGCGGCGCCCATTCAAACAGGCGTGGGTCCAGCGGCAATCTCGAGATCCCCAGATCTGCGCGACCGGCCAAGATGTGCTCGCCGATCTGGTCGTAGCTTCCAGAAAATTGACCGGACGTCCGAAGCGGTCTTTGCGTGGATCATCGCCACCACCTTGGGCATGGTCACGAAACCGAAAACAGAAGGCGCGGCAATTCCAATCCTTTGCTTTTCCTCGTGCTTCATCGCGAAGATTGACGCTTCCAGCCGATCCAGGGACGTCAGGGCAAGTTCTACGTTTCGCAGGAGCTCCCATGCTTCCTGCAAGGGGACGATGCGGTTGGCTGATCTCTTGAAGAGGGTGATGCCGAGCGTGGTCTCGAGCTGCTTCACATGTTGACTGACAGCCGGCTGGCTTATCCCGAGGGCTGCCGCTGCTCGCCTTGTCGAACCGGCCCGCAACACAGACTGAGGGGTCGAGGAGACAATCGAATGGCCAGGCACGCTGACTTTGGCCGACTTCAACGTCCCAGAAGGTTCTTCTCGACGGTTCTGAGATGAACCAGCATCGCTGTCTTGGCGCCATCGGGATCGCGACGGAGCAATGCATCTAGAAGCGCCTGATGTTCCTCGCAATACACTTGGCGGCGCTCTTCGGAGAATGACCGCTTTTTCATCTCGAACCAGGGCGACTGGTTTCGGATCGCACGCATGAGATTGTGGATTTCCTTCAAAAAATCATTGCGGCAGCATGCGAACAAACGGTGATGGAATTCCGCGTCCCAATGCTCGAAGGTGGGCATGTCTTGCGACTCGCAAGCGGTCTTGTGAGCTTCGCGAACAGCGTTGAGGTCTGCCGCACTTGCATTGGTTGCGGCAAAAGCCGCGGCAGTTGGTTCCAGCAATTGCCTGATTTCCATCATATCAGCCGGGCTGGTGCCTTCCATCCGCGCCACAGTCGAGGCAATCGACAAGGGATTTGTCGCGGTTAGAAACGTCCCACGACCGACGTGGCGAACAACCGTTCCGTCACCTTCCAGGAAACCGACGGCGCGCCGCACTGTGTTGCGCGCCACCCCAAACTCGACCGCCAGATCACGCTCAGGAGGCATCCGGCCGTCCGCAAGCCATTCGCCGGATGAAATCCGCTTCTTGAGCATCAAGGCAATATCGTTCGCAACGAGCTTCGGCATATCAAACTTCTATCTGATCCAATTGTGGACCAATAGTATCAGTCATTAGGTGTCCAGTCTAGTAGTTCGAACCCCTAAATAGGCCTTTCCTACCAGATATGCGAAGATTCTTGCACTCAGCCCATTGCCAAGCCCAACCAATCGTGACTATCGTGTCTTCAAAGGCCACATATTGGCTCATAAAAGGTTCAGGGAGAGAGGCATGAAAATTGCGACATTCGCGATCGCCGGAGAGCGTCGCGTCGGCATCGTCGATCTCGAGAAGCAGACCGTTTCGCCTTTCGATCTACCTGTCGAACAGGCACAGACCGGTCTTCTGGCGCTGATCCGCCGCAACGGTGCCGGGATGCCGCGCACGCTTTCGCCGATCCCGCTTGCACAGGTCGAGATCGAAGCGCCAATCCCGCTGCCGGCTCGCAACATTTTCTGCGTCGGCAAGAACTATCATGAGCATGCCCACGAGTTTTCCCGCAGCGGATTTGATTCAAGCGCGGCCGCAGGGACCATCCCCAAGCACCCGATTATCTTCACCAAGGTTCCAGAGTCGGTGATACCGACCAACACCAATGAGTTGATCGACTCCTCTGTATCGACTTCCATCGACTATGAGGCAGAGCTTGCCGTCATCATCGGCAAGGGTGGGCGTGGAATTTCAAAGGAACACGCTTACGATCACGTTTGGGGCTACACGATCGTCAACGACGTCACCGCCCGCGATTTGCAGGGCAAATACAGTCAGTGGCTGATAGGCAAGTCCCAGGACACTTTCTGCCCCATGGGGCCTTGGGCCATAACCAAGGATGAACTCGACCTCGATAGTGCTTCGGTCCGCTGTTTCGTCAATGACGACCTGCGCCAGAACTCGAAGATTTCGCTGCTCATTTTCGATATCCCGACGATCATCTCGACGCTCTCGCAAGGCATCACACTGAACCCGGGCGATATCATTGCGACGGGCACACCAGCGGGAGTCGGTATCGGGTTTGACCCGCCGAGATATCTGAAGGCCGGCGACGTTGTGCGCGTCGAGATCGACGGCATTGGGTCTCTGGAGAACCGCTTCGCGGAGCGTGCGCAATGACGACCGTGACGATCGGACCGATCGTTGCCGAGGTCACCGGCGAAGGGATGCCGGTGGTGATGATCCATGGCCTCGGCGGAACATCAAATATGTTCCAGCCTCAGATGGCCGCACTTTCTGGATATCGTGTGGTCCGGCTCGATTTGCCTGGCTCGGGGCGCTCGCCAAGGCCGTTCGAGCCTCTGACGATGGAAATTATGAGCGAGGCCGTTGTCCGTGCTATGGACGGCATGGGCGTGACGCGGGCACATTTCATCGGCCATTCGATGGGCACCATCGTCTGTCAGCAGATCGCTGCCAAACATCCTGCACTGGTCGCCTCGCTGGCATTGTTCGGCGCCTTGGCCGAACCTGCCGAAGCGACACGGCTGGGCCTCGCCAAGCGAGCCCAACTGGCCAGGTCCGGCGGCATTGCCGACATTGCCGATCAGATCGTCGCCAATGCGCTGTCGGCGCATACAAGGGAGACGTCGCCTGCGGCAATCGCCTTCGTGCGCGAGTCGATAACACGTCAGGATCCGGAGTCCTATGCGCGCACTTGCGAGGCACTGGCGAAGGCGGTGGCGGTCGACCCCAGGCGCATTGCGGCCCCTACCCTGTTGGTTACCGGCGACGCCGACACGGTCAATCCGATGAGCGTCGGTCAGGCGCTTGCCGATGGGATCAAGGGAGCCGTAATCTCGTCGCTCGATCGGTGCGGACACTGGGCTACCATTGAGTGCCCCCGCGAAAGCAGCCAAAAGCTCGCCGATTTTTTGCGACGCGTTGATAGGTGAGGACCTGAACAGCGCGTAAAACTGCGCTTTCGAAAGTTTTGGGAGGATAAGATGGCAGAAGACAGCTGGAACGGAAACAGTTCGGGCGGCACGCTCTTCACCAATGTGCGCGTGCTCGACGCGACGGGTGAGTATCCCTACACCGGGGAAGTTCTGGTGCAGGGCAACCGCATCAAGCAGATCACCAAGGGTTCGTCACGTTTTGGCTCATCATCGTCACCGTCATATGGTGGCGGTGCGACGGTCATCGACGGCATGGGCGCGACGCTGATGCCCGGCATGATCGATGCCCACTTGCACCTGTCCTGGAACAATGCGCCCGGCATCGACCCGATCCAGATGATGGAGATCGAGGAGCATATGCTGGTCACCATGGAAATGGCCAAGCTCGTGCTGGACGCGGGCTTTACAGCCGGCCGCGGTGCTGCGGCAGCCAAGCCCAGGCTGGATGTCGTGTGCAAGAAGTTCATCAATCAGGGACGGTTTCCCGGGCCACGCTATCTAGCTGCGGGACCCGAGATCACCACGGTGGGAGGCCTCGGAGATTCGTCGCCGTCTCATATCCCGCATGAGGGTCTCAACCTCGGCATCGTCGTCTCGGGGCCGGAAGAAATCCGCCGCACCGTGCGCCAGCTGATCAAATACGGCGTCGACTCGATCAAGCTCAACCTGTCCGGTGAAAGCATCACCGGCATGGGCGCCGAAGAGACACCGATGTCCGAGGAGGAAGTCGCCATGGCGGCCTCGGAGGCCCGCTGCCGCAACAAGGTGTTGTCGGCACACGCGCGCTCATCCGGATCGGTCAAGCAGTGCATCAGGCACGGCATCCAGAACATCTACCATGCCTCTTTCGCCGACGAAGAGGCACTCGACATGCTTGAAGCAGCCAAGGACAAGCACTTCGTTGCGCCCGGCATTGCCTGGCTCATCAACACTGCTCGCCATGCCGAGCAATGGGGCATCAAGCCGGGCTCGCCACTTTCGCTCGAATATGAGCGGGAGCTCGAAATGTGCATCGATACGATGAAGAAGATGCATCGGCGCGGTATCCGCGTCTGCATCGGCGGCGACTATGGTTTTGCGTGGACGCCGCAAGGCACCAACGCCAAGGACATCCAGACGTTCGTGGAGATGCTTGGCTACTCACCGATGGAAGCGATCCAGGCCGGAACCAAGTTTGGCGGCCAGATCATGGGCATGGGCGACGAGCTCGGTCTGATCAAGGAAGGCTATCTCGCCGACCTGCTGCTGATCGACGGTGATCCGATCTCGGACGTGCGCATCCTGCAGGACAAGAACCGCATCCTCGCCATCATGAAGGACGGCAAATTCCATAAGGCGCCGCGCATCAACGAACAGCGCCGTCGGCTGACTGCATGAGTATCCTGGACCGGCCATCTTCGTCCGGGATTTCGGGCGGCGGCGTGTCGCGCCGGCAGGCGTGGGGCCTTTTCTGGCTCCTGGTCGCCGCGCTCGTCGCATGGCTGGTTTTCGCCGTCTGGCCGGATTGGCTCAACGCGATCCTGATATCGAAGAAAGCCTTTGTCAGCGCCATCCTCAATGGCATCACCCTGGCAGGTCTCTACTTTCTGGTTGCCAGCGGTTTCACATTGATCTTCGGCCTCATGCGCAACGTCAACCTGGCGCATGGCTCGCTCTATCTGCTCGGCGCCTACATCGGCTACGAAGTGGCGAGCCGCACAGGTTACTGGCTGCTGGGGGTCGCTGCCGGCTTCATCGTGCTGGCCGCGATCGGTGTCGTCATGCAGGTCGTCGTCTTCCGTCGCCTGGAGGGTGACGATCTCAGACAAACCCTGGTCAGCATCGGCATCTCCATTGTCG
>NZ_RZOM01000307.1:0-5970 GCF_003999175.1 Mesorhizobium sp. M7A.F.Ca.ET.027.03.2.1
GTCGCCGGCAGATTGAGTGCCTGCGACTGAGCGCCGAGCGAAGCGCCGAAGATGTCGTGCTGGCCGGAAACCGCGTTCTGCTGCGCCAGCGACGCCAGTCCCATCATGCGTTCCACGCCCGACATCATCGATGCGCGGTCATGGCCGAAGCAATCGAGCGCGCCGGCCATGATCAGGCTTTCGAAGACGCGCTTGCCGACGATCTTGGGATCGACCCGCTCGCAGAAATCGGCGAGGTTCTTGAACGGCTTTTCGCCACGCTGGGCAACGATGTGCTCGACCGCCGCATCGCCGACGCCCTTGAGCGCTGCCAGCGAATAGTAGATGCGGTTCTCACCGACCTCGAAGGGGCGAAAGCTCGACATCACCGAAGGCGCCAGAACCTCGATGCCAAGGCGCAGCGCGTCCTGGCGGAAATCGGCCAGCTTGTCGGTGTTGCCCATGTCGAGCGTCATCGACGCTGCCAGGAACTCGACCGGATAATGCGCCTTGAGATAGGCGGTCTGGTACGAAACCACCGCATAGGCGGCGGCGTGCGATTTGTTGAAACCATAGTCGGCGAACTTGGCCAGCAGGTCGAAAATGAAATCGGCTTGCGGCTTGCCTACGCCGCGCTCGACCGCGCCGGAGACGAAGCGCTCACGCTGCTTGTCCATCTCGGCGCGGATCTTCTTGCCCATGGCGCGGCGCAGCAGATCGGCTTCGCCGAGCGAGTAGCCGGACAGCTCCTGCGCGATCTGCATCACCTGTTCCTGGTAGACGATGACGCCTTGCGTCTCCTTCACCAGATGGTCGATCTTGGGATGGATCGACGCCATCTCCTCCTCGCCATGCTTTCTGGCGTTGTAGGTCGGAATGTTCTCCATCGGACCGGGGCGGTAGAGCGCGACCAGCGCGATGATGTCCTCGATGCAGTCGGGCCGCATGCCGATCAGCGCCTTGCGCATGCCGGCGCTTTCCACCTGGAACACGCCGACCACTTCGCCGCGCGACAGCATGGCGTAGGTCTCGGGATCGTCGAGCGGGATCGTTGCCAGGTCGATCTCGATGCCGCGCCGGCGGATCAGCTTGACCGCCGTCTCCAGCACGGTCAGCGTCTTCAGGCCGAGGAAGTCGAACTTCACCAGCCCGGCCTGCTCAACATATTTCATGTTGAACTGGGTGACGGGCATGTCCGAGCGCGGATCGCGGTACATCGGCACCAGTTCCGACAGCGGCCGGTCGCCGATGACGATGCCGGCGGCGTGCGTCGAGGCGTGGCGGTAAAGGCCCTCCAGCTTCTGCGCCATGTCGAGCAGCGTCTGGACGATCGGCTCCCTCTCGGCCTCTTCGGCAAAACGCGGCTCGTTGGCGATGGCGTCGGCGAGCTTGACCGGATTGGCCGGGTTCTGCGGCACCATCTTGGAGAGCTTGTCGACCTGGCCATACGGCATCTGCAGCACGCGGCCGACGTCGCGAAGCACGGCGCGGGCCTGCAACGTACCAAAGGTGATGATCTGGCCGACCTGGTCGCGGCCGTATTTCTGCTGGACGTAGCGGATGACCTCTTCACGCCGATCCTGGCAGAAGTCGATGTCGAAGTCGGGCATCGACACGCGGTCGGGATTGAGGAAGCGCTCGAACAGAAGCGAGAAGCGCAACGGATCGATATCGGTGATGGTCGTCGAATAGGCGACCAGCGAGCCTGCGCCCGAACCGCGGCCAGGCCCGACCGGGATGCCTTGCGCCTTGGCCCATTTGATGAAGTCGGCAACGATCAGGAAGTAGCCGGGAAACTTCATCTTGGTGATGATGCCAAGCTCGAAATTCAACCGCTCGCGGTATTGCTCGACCGTATAGCCTGATGTCGGGCCATGCATGGCGAGGCGCGCGTCGAGCCCCTCATGCGCCTGGCGGGCCAGTTCGTCGGCTTCCGCCTGCACCGCGACGTCATTGTCGGCGACATCGCCGCCGGTGAAGCGCGGCAGGATCGGATTGCGGTTTTTGGGATAATAGGAGCAGCGCAGCGCGATCTCGACAGTGTTGTCGATCGCCTCTGGCAGATCGGCAAAGAGCCTGGCCATATCGGCCTGGCTGCGCAGGAAATTGTCCGGCGACAGCCGGCGACGATTATCGGCGGCCACGACCGATCCTTCGGCGATGGCGATCAGCGCGTCATGTGCGTCATAGTCGTCGCGAGAGGAAAAGAACGCCTCGTTGGTGGCGACCAGGGGCAATTCATGCGCATAGGCCAGATCGATCGAGGATTTCTCGATTACGCGATCATAACCGGAAACCCGGTCCAGTTCGACATAGAGGCGATCGCCGAACATTGCCTTCAGGGTCAAAAGCCGTGCCTCGGCCAGATCGCGGCGATCTTCCTTGATGGCGGTGCCGATCGGTCCGCGCGGCCCACCGCTGAGGTAGATCAACCCGTCACAAAAGCCTTCCATCATTTCCGTGGTCAGGTGCACGGCTTCGCCCGGCGGCGTTTCGAGGTAGACGCGGCTGACCAGCCTGACCAGGTTGGAATAGCCGGCCTCGGTCGCGGCAAGCAGGACGACCGGCCGCATATCGGGACCCTGCCGCCTGCGGTCGCGCTGGCCATCGCTGTTTTCGCCGGAAAAGGCGAGCGCCGTTTGACAGCCGATAATCGGCTGAATGCCGTCCTTCACCGCCTTCTGCGCGAATTCCAGGGCGCCGAACAGGTTGTTGGTGTCGGTGACGGCGATGGCCGGGGCTTCGTCCTTGACCGCATGAGCGACCACCTTGCCGATCTGCAAGGCGCCTTCCAGCAGCGAATAGGCCGAATGCACGCGCAGATGGACGAAGGGCCGCGCCGGGGCCTCCGGCCGCGCCGCAGCAATCGCTGCTTCGCGCTTCAGGGGATCGCGGGGAAGTTTTTCGTCGGCCATGGTGCTGCGTGAAGGTCCTTGAGTCGATGGAGATGTATTGTCCGGGACCGCGCGATGCCAGTCCAGCACAAACCACTGCTGATCACAGGCTGCCTGCCCGGCTAGCCCTAAGCAAACTCCATGATCACCGCGTCGACAGCCAGGCTGTCGCCCGGTTTGGCGTTGAGTTTGGAGACGACAAGGTCGCGTTCAGCACGCAGCACGTTTTCCATCTTCATCGCTTCGACCACCGCCAAGGTCTCGCCGGCCTTGACCTCCTGGCCTTCGGCAACGGCAATCGACACGACAAGGCCAGGCATCGGGCAAAGCAGCAGGTTCGACGTGTCCGGCGCTACCTTTTCGGGCATCAGCCTTTCCAACTCGGCGGTGCGCGGCAGCATGGCGCGCGCGGTCACCGACATGCCCTTCCAGGCAATGCGAAAGCCATTGGCAACCGGCCTGACCTGAGCCGTAACCTTGCGCTTGCCGACCGTGCCGCGCCAGACCAGGTCGCCCGGCCGCCAGTCTGATGCAACGGTCAACGCCCTGCCGCCCTCGATCGACAGATCGATTTCCATCGGAATGGAAATCATGCCCTCGATAATCGAGGCCGACAGATAGTCATCGCCGATCTTCACCACCCAGTCGCGCTTCAGCGCTCCCGAATGCGGCGCCAGGCGCCCGCCCAGCCGGTCAAGCCGATCACGCCGCAGCAATTCCACCGCGGTCGCGATCGAGGCCAGAACGGCCTTCTCGTCATCGTTCGGCACGACCGGCGTGAAGCCGTCGGGATATTCCTCGGATATGAAAGCGGTCGATATCCGCCCTTCCCGCCAACGCGGATGCTGCATCAACGCAGCCAGGAACGGAATGTTGTGCTCGATACCGTCGACGACGAAGCTGTCGAGCGCTTCCGACATGGCATCGATGGCTTCCAGACGCGTCGGCGCCCAGGTGCACAGCTTGGCGAGCATCGGATCGTAGAACATCGAGATTTCGGAGCCTTCGGTGACGCCGGTGTCGTTGCGGATGACGACATCGCCGAATTGTCCTTCCTCAGGCGGCCGGTAGCGCGTCAGCCGGCCGATCGAAGGCAGGAAATTGCGGTAAGGGTCTTCGGCGTAGAGCCGGCTTTCCACCGCCCAGCCGTTCAGTTTGACGTCGCTTTGCTTCAGGCCAAGCTTCTCGCCGGCGGCGACGCGGATCATCTGCTCGACCAGATCGATGCCGGTGACGAGCTCCGTCACCGGATGCTCGACCTGCAACCGTGTATTCATTTCAAGGAAATAGAAGTTTTTCTCGCTGTCGACGATGAATTCCACGGTGCCGGCGCTTTGATAATCGACGGCCCTGGCCAGCGCCACCGACTGCTCGCCCATGGCCTTGCGTGTCGCGGCGTCCAGGAATGGCGATGGCGCCTCTTCGGCGACCTTCTGGTTGCGTCGCTGGATCGAGCATTCGCGCTCGCCGAGATAGAGCGCGTTGCCATGCGCGTCGGCCAGCACCTGGATTTCGATGTGGCGCGGATCGACGACGAATCTCTCGATGAAGACACGATCGTCGCCGAACGAACTCTTGGCTTCCGAGCGCGCGCGGTCGAAGCCGTCGCGCACTTCGGCCTCGCTCCAGGCGATGCGCATGCCCTTGCCGCCGCCGCCGGCCGAAGCCTTGATCATCACGGGATAGCCGATCTCGCCGGCGATCTTTTCGGCATGGTCGGCATTCTCGATGACGCCGAGCCAGCCGGGCACGGTGGAAACCTTGGCGGCGTTGGCGAACTTCTTCGATTCGATCTTGTCGCCCATCGCCTTTATGGCCTTGGGCTTCGGGCCGATGAAAATGATGCCTTCCGCTTCCAGCGCTTCGCAGAAGGCCGCCCGCTCGGACAGGAATCCGTAGCCGGGATGCACGGCCTGGGCTCCCGTTTCCTTGCAGGCGGCGATGATCTTTTCCGGGACGAGATAGCTCAGCGCGGCTGGCGAAGGCCCGATATGCACCGCCTCGTCGGCCATCTCGACATGCACGGCATCGCGATCGGCATCGGAATAGACGGCAACCGTGGCGATGCCCATCTTGCGCGCCGTTTTGATGACGCGGCAGGCAATTTCGCCGCGATTGGCGATCAGGATCTTGGTGAACATGCGAAATGTCATCCCCTCGGGTCGGCCGTTCCTTTTATGGCCTGTGCTTGCAGGGTCAAGCCGACCATGCAATTCACTGCCTTTCAATCGACTTGCGATTCCAATTCATCGCTGTGGCCCAGTCGGGGAGCCAGCTGCCAGTTGATCGTGTCGGCAAAACCTGAAACCTTGGAAAAAAATCGCATTGGAGGACGCCTGATGAAAACCCGCGCCGCTGTCGCTGTCGCCGCCGGAAAGCCGCTGGAGATCATGGAGGTCGACCTCGACGGCCCACGTGAGGGCGAGGTTCTGGTCGAGATCAAGGCGACAGGCATCTGCCACACCGACGAATTCACGCTGTCGGGCGCCGATCCGGAAGGTCTGTTTCCGGCCATCCTCGGCCATGAGGGCGCCGGCGTGGTCGTCGATATCGGCAAGGGCGTCACCTCGCTCAAGAAGGGCGATCACGTCATCCCGCTCTACACGCCCGAATGCCGCCAGTGCCATTCCTGCCTGTCGCGAAAAACCAATCTGTGCACGGCCATCCGCGCCACCCAGGGCCAGGGCCTGATGCCCGATGGTTCATCGCGCTTCTCGATCGGCAAGGACAAGATCTTTCACTATATGGGCTGCTCGACCTTCTCCAACTTCACCGTGCTGCCCGAGATCGCGCTGGCCAAGGTCAACCCCGACGCGCCCTTCGACAAGATCTGCTACATCGGCTGCGGCGTCACCACCGGCATCGGTGCTGTGATCAACACCGCCAAGGTCGAGATCGGCGCCACCGCCGTGGTCTTCGGCCTCGGCGGAATCGGCCTCAACGTGATCCAAGGCCTGAAACTTGCCGGCGCCGACATGATCATCGGCGTCGATTTGAACAACGACAAGAAGGAGTGGGGCGAGCGCTTCGGCATGACGCATTTCGTCAATCCGAAGGAGATCGACGGCGATGTCGTGCCCCACCTCATCAACATGAC
>NZ_RZOM01000308.1:0-5970 GCF_003999175.1 Mesorhizobium sp. M7A.F.Ca.ET.027.03.2.1
GTCCTTGGAACGGCAGCATGACGATTTCGCCCTTCGCGTTGCTGATCCGAAGCCCGGCAACGCCGGATCGGTAGCGAAAGGCGGTGGCGACAAGCCCGCGATAACGCGCGACGATGGTTTCCGACGGGCCGAACTGCTCGGGCACGAGATCGACGAAGACGTGATCGGAGTAGTCCAGATGCATTGTTTCGACCTCTATTCACCGCAAGCGTGCGTGCCGATAGTCGCAGGAAACATCTGGAAATCAACGGCAGCACGTTTCACAGCTTCTGCCAGGACGGCTGGTGGCAGAGTCTCTTCGCGCCCTCCTGGGAGAGCGCTCGAAACTGCAAGCTTGCCAGGCAATATCCCGCGATTGCCTATCCGCGAGCCGGCGGCAGCTCGAACAAAGTGGCGCCGTTCTCCCGGCCGCGCTCGACATAGCCGATAACGCCGAACCATCTTGCGACATCCGGCCCCTGGAGCCAGCTGCGCGAGTGGATGGCGAGGTTGCCGGCGAGCGCCTGGATGTGCTTGATATGCCGCTTGCAGAAGCGAACGGTCGCGGCACGGAAGAAGTCTTCCCGTGCGGCGAACAGCGTGTCGGCGGCGTCGCTGTTCTCATGCCAGGCGATAATTGCCACGGCCTTGTCGCCCTCGACAAGCGCGTGCGCGCGGCCCTCCTTCAAATTCATCATCAGATTGTCGTAGGCGATCTTGCTGTCCTTGCCGGCCGCCGCGTATTCGTCCGACATCCGCTTGGACAGACCGCGAAAGACATCCTCCAGATCCCCAAGCGTTGCTGCGCGTGCTCTCATTTCACCTCCTGCAGCCCCGGCAGGCAGTTTGCCCTAGGGTTGAGGGGTGGCCAAGCAAATTAAATCCGTCTGCGGGCTAATGTGCGCAAAGTGATTCCACTTGGCGATGCAGGCGGCGACGCGATGGGGTGTGTCCAGAACGGACCTTGGGAAAATGGTGCCCAGAGGCGGATTCGAACCACCGACACGCGGATTTTCAGTCCGCTGCTCTACCAACTGAGCTATCTGGGCCTGTTCCGGCAAACGAAAACTCGCAGACCGGAATTCATCGAGGCGCCGTGGGCGCCCCTTGAAAGCGCGTGGGTTATAGCACGGGAATTCGGCCTGTCCAGCGCCTAGGTGGCGATTTCAGGCAGGAAAAGCGATGCCGTGCGGTGCCCCGGTTTCCATGCTGCTTGCAGGCCGGAATCGCGCACGCCATGGCACGATCCGGCCTTCGTCACCCTTGTCCGCGTCGTTATTGCAGGCTGAAACGCCGTGACATGTCTTTCAGCCGACGATCGTGGCGCACAATGCTTCGCGGCGCCAGACGCGCCACGGGTCGCCGCCATCTATCTGACGCCGGTCACGCCGCGGCGAAAATCGGAGGGCGACATGCCGGCGAGCTTGCGGAACGACTTGTTGAAGGCGCTGAGCGAGCCGAAGCCCGAATCCATGGCGACGCGCAGCACATTGGCGTCCTGATGCATCAAAAGCGCCTGCGCATAGCTCAGCCGCAACAGGTTCACATACTCGTTGAGCGTCATGCCGGTGGATTTCTTGAACAGGCTCATGGCATATTTGGGATGGATGTCGGCGGCCGCCGCGATGTTCACGCAATCGATGTCGTAGAGGAAGTTTTCGGCGATGAAATCGCACATGCGACCGACATTGCGCGACGATTGCTGGTCGAAGGGGCTGCCTGTTTCCTGGTCGGTCGGAGTTGCGGATACCAGCCGGTAGGGCTCGAACCGCACCCGCTCCAGCCGCAGCAGCAATTCGTTGACGGCATGTTCGGCCTTGGCCTGGTCGCCGGACCGGGCGTAGCGGTTCCAGCGCTCGAAATTATGGTTGTCGGACTGGTCGGTGGCTGATGTCACCAGTGTCGCGCCGGTCATCAGCCGGTGCCTTATATCCGTGGGCACGTGCAGCCGGAAGAAATGCACCAGCGGCAGATGCGCCCCGGCATAGATGGCGTCGTCGGACAAATCGTCCATCTGGTGCGGCAGGCCACCCCAGAACAGGCACATCTCGCCGGCCGAAAGCGAAATCTCGTGGTCGTTCATGCGGTAATGCACGCTGCCGCGCACGATGAAATTTACCTCGACCTGGGCGTGCCAGTGCGGCTTGAGCATCACCAACGGATTGGTGTGAAACATCTGCAGGAGCAGCGGCAGGCCTTCCACGCTGCTGGCCCCAGGCTGGTAGAACGGCCGTTCAGGCATCTTACTTTCCGCCAATTTCATATTCCTTTTGACGGCGACAGGCCTTGCCCACTGCATAGTCTAGCCACGCTCACAGTGAGAGAGCAAATGAAATGGGAGGATTTCAATGCGCATCACAATGACCTGCGCCGCGCTCGCGCTTGCCCTGGGCTCAGCCCCGGCCTTCGCGCAATCCGGCGAAATCACCATCTGGAGCTGGAATGTCGCGGCTTCATCGCTGAAGGCGACCATTGCCGGCTTCAACAAGCAATTTCCCGAGGTCAAGGTCACCGTCCAGGATCTCGGCAACCAGCCGACCTATGACAAGTCGATCGCCGGCTGCGCCGCCGGCGGCGTCGGGCTGCCCGACATCGTCACCGTCGAGAACGGTGAGGCCGAGAATTACTGGAGCCAGTTCCCCGACTGCTTCGTTGACCTGCATACGCTCGGCTACACAGCCGACGACCAGAAAAAGTTCCCCGATTTCAAGCGCACCGAGCTGGAAGTGGGCGACAAGGCCTACGCGATGCCGTGGGATTCCGGCCCGGTTGCCGCGTTCTATCGCCGCGATTTCTACGAAAAGGCCGGCGTCGATCCGGCTTCGATCAAGACCTGGGACGATTTCATCGCCGCGGGCAAGAAGATCCAGTCCGCCAATCCTGGCGTCTCGATGACCAATGCCGATTTCAACGGTGACTCGGAATTCTTCCGCATGATCTCCAACGAACAGGGCTGCGCCTATTTCTCCGAGGACGGACAATCGATCACGGTCAACCAGCCCAAATGCGTCGATGCCATGACCAAGGTCAAGGAGATGAAGGACGCCGGCATCATCTCGTCGGCCGACTGGGGCACCAAGATCACCAACAACACCGCCGGCACCGTCGCCACCCAGATCTATGGCGGCTGGTATGAGGGCACCATTCGCACCGAATCTGCCGGTGAAAACGGCAAATGGGGCGTCTATCTGATGCCGAGCCTCACCGCCGACGGGCCGCGCGCCGCCAATCTCGGCGGTTCCTCGCTGGCTATCACCTCGGCGTCGAAGAACAAGGAGGCAGCCTACGCCTATCTGAAATACACGCTCGGAACCAATGAAGGCCAGATCACGATGCTGAAGGAGTTCGGCCTGGTGCCGTCCCTGATCTCGGCGCTCAATGACCCCTACGTCTCGGAAGGTCTGCCCTATTGGGGCGGGCAGGCGGTGTGGAAGGACATTCTCGGCACCTTGCCGAAGGTTGTTCCGAGCCGCGGCACGCAGTTCCAGAGCGACGCCGAAATCATCGTCCGCGCCGTGCAGACCAAGTATCTGGCCGGCGGCTACCCCGACGCCAAGACGGCACTCGACGATGCCGCAAGCCAGATCGCGGCGGCGACCGGACTGCCCGTCAAGTCGTGACCACCGGCGGGCCGAGTGATGCGTCCTGCGGGAACGTTGGCGCTGCCCCTCATCCCCCTGCCGGGACCTTCTCCCCGTATAGTGACGGGGAGAAGGGAGATTGCCGCAGCGCCGGCGCCCTTCCTGCAACGCCGGTGATTGACGAAACCATTGATGACAGCGCCCCTCTCCCCGTCACTATACGGGGAGAGGATGCCGGCAGGCAGGTGAGGGGCGGCGCAGACCTCGAAGATTGAATACCGACACGCCACCCGAACGGGCGGAAAGCAAAAGGGAAGGAGGCAAAAATGCGCAACCGCAACGCCACGGCCTATCGCTTCCTCACGCCCTATCTGCTGATCTTCGCGATCTTCTGGGTGTGGCCGATCATCAGCTCCTTCATGATCTCCTTCCAGGCGACGCGTACCGTGCCGTGGCGGTTCGCGCCGAGCTTCAACTGGGGCCGGTTGATCGGCGATCCGGCCTTCTTCAACGCCCTGAAGAACACGCTGCTCATTCTTGTCATCCAGGTGCCGGTGATGATCTCGCTGGCGCTTGTCATGGCGGTGCTGTTGAACTCGCCGCTCTTGAAGGCGCGCGGCCTCTACCGCTTTGCCTTCTTCGCCCCGGTGGTGGTCGGCGAGGTCGCCTATTCGGCGGTGTTCCGGCTGATGTTCAACCTCGATTTCGGCATCATCAACAAGCTTTTGAACAGCGTCGGCCTGCCCAAGATCGACTGGTTTTCCAACGTCACGCCGGCGATGGCGCTGATCATGATCGCGGTGACCTGGCGCTGGGCCGGCTACAACGCCATCATTCTGCTCGCCGGCATGCAGTCCATTCCCGAAGATGTCTACGAGGCGGCGACGCTCGACCGCGTCAGCAAGCTCAAGCAGTTCTTCTACATCACCCTGCCGCTCTTGAAGCCGGTCATCGTATTCTGCCTCGTGCTGTCGATCATCGGCACCATGCAGCTGTTCACCGAGCCGTTCCTGATCACCGAACGCGGCGGACCTGGCGGCGGTACGGAGACGCTTGGCCTGCTGCTCTATCGCCAGGGTTTTCGGTCGCTCAATTTCGGCTATGCGTCGGCCGTCGCCTACACCATGGCCGGGCTGGCGATCGCCATCACGCTGGCGCAGCTGTGGCTGACGAGGGAACCGAAATGAGTTCGCGCTCCTCCGCCAGACTGGGACGCAGCATCGCTCTGCATCTGTTCCTGACGCCGCTGGCGCTGATCTGGCTGTTTCCGCTGTGGATGATGGTGGTGTTCTCGACCATGCCGGACAACGGCATCTTCAGCCCCGGCATCGAGCTTTTGCCGCACGGCAATTTCATCGACAATTTCAACAATCTGCAGCGTGACACGAACTTCGTCGGCGCCATCGGCATTTCGGTCTCGGTGGGGGTGACCTACACCATCCTGTCGGTGCTGCTGACGTCGATGGCCGGCTGGGCGCTGGCCCGCTACCAGTTCTTCGGCAAGGGCGTGGTTGTCGCCATCATCCTCGGCACCATCACGCTGCCCTATGCGGTCGTGCTGATCCCGCAATTCATCATGGTGGCGCGCGACTTCAAGCTCGCCAACACCTGGGTGGCGCTGATCGTGCCGCCGCTGTTCAATTCGCTCGGCGTGCTGTTCATGCGGCAGAGTTTTTCGATGATGCCGGACGACCTCTTCGATGCGGCGCGCGTCGAGGGCGTCAAGGAATGGCGCATCTTCCTCTTCGTCGCGCTGCCTTTGGCGCGGCCGATGCTGGCCGCACTCGCCATCATCCTGTTCCTCGCCTCCTGGAACAATTATCTGTGGCCGCTTTTGATCAACAGCCAGCCGGGTTCGATGACGGCGCCGGTGGCGCTCGGCACGCTGATCGGCCTCACCAAGGTGTCATGGGGCGGCATCATGGCGGGCGCGGTGATGCTGACGGTGCCGATGCTCGTCGTCTTCGTGCTGCTGCAGCGCCATTTCATCGCGGGCATCGCCGCCGGCGCGGTCAAGTAAGGGGCAGCATGGCAACGGTCACGCTCAACAATGTCGTCAAGCGCTTCGGTGTCTTCGAGGTCGTCCATGGCGCCAGCATCGACATCAAGGACGGCGAGTTCGTCGTCTTCGTCGGGCCCTCCGGCTGCGGAAAATCGACGCTGCTCAGGATGATTGCCGGGCTCGAGGACATCAGCGGCGGCGAGATCGCCATCGGCGGCAAGGTGGTCAACGATGTCGAGCCGGCCGACCGCGGCATCGCCATGGTGTTCCAGTCCTACGCGCTCTATCCGCACATGAGCGTCGAACAGAACCTCTCTTTCGGCTTGCGCATGACCGGCAATCCAAAGGCCGACACCGAACGGCGGGTGAAGCGGGCGGCCGAGATCCTGCGCATCAGCGAATTGATGG
>NZ_RZOM01000309.1:0-5942 GCF_003999175.1 Mesorhizobium sp. M7A.F.Ca.ET.027.03.2.1
CCGGGGCAGCACTCACCGCTTTCGAACTGATCGGCAGACGGCCATATGATTTCACGCTGGCGCATGCCCAGGGCGTGGTGCGGCCGCTGATCGAGGACTGGCCGTGGTATGTGCTGATGCAGATTTCATCAGGCCGTTCGTCGGAGGATTCGCGGGCGTTGATCGAGGACGTGCTCTCGGCCGGCCTTGAACAGGAATTCGTCGGCGACGCCGTCATTGCGGCGAGCCTCGGGCAGGGGGATGCCTTCTGGAATTTCCGCGAGCTGCTGCCCGAGGCGCAGAAGCCGGAAGGCGCCTCGATTAAGCACGACATTTCGGTGCCTATTGCATCGATCCCGCGCTTCATCGAAGAAGCCGCCGGCGCCGTGGCGTCGGTAAGTGCAGGCGCCCGCGTGGTCTGCTTCGGTCATATGGGCGACGGCAATCTCCACTACAACATTTCGCGGCCAGTCGACGGCGACGATGAGGCGTTCCTCGCTCTCTATCACCCCATGAACAAGGCGGTGCACGGTGTGGTGCGCAGCCTGCACGGTTCGATCTCGGCCGAGCATGGCATCGGCCAGTTGAAGCGCGACGAACTGATCGCCACCGCGCCGCCAATGGCGATCGATCTGATGCGAAGGGTGAAGGCCGCTTTCGACCCGGCCGGCATCATGAATCCGGGTAAGGTTATCTGAACCTTTCGACAAGTTGCGGCTGGTGGGATTCCGATAACCATCCCTGAGATCAGCAAAATTTAACCGACTTTCTTAAGCGGGGCGGTAAGGAGCCCGCGCTACTGTCTCAATACAAACGAGGCTGGAAAAACCGGCCCGGAGAGAACCGGACACCGGCTCTCAGGAGACAGACAGGAAGGCCACTCTATGAACACCGGACTGAAGCCAGTCTGGGCGGGACGCAACATGCGTCTCGACCCATTTCGCCTGCCGCAAGTGGTGAGCTACGCGACTCGCGACGACTACGGCGATGTAACCTTCACCATCGACCAGCGCGGCGCCGTGATCCGCCGCTTGCTCGAGATGAGCGGCCTGCCCGCGATCATCGTTCTGCCCTCCAATGCGTTCCGCGGCGTTGCCGCCCGCGCCATGGAAGACCCGGACGGCAATGTCACGGTGACCCTGGAACTCCTGCAAAACGACCCGATGCTGTCGGTGCCGCTGCTGGTGGCCGACGATCTCGACGATGTCGCCGCCGACTGGCGCGCCTGGGCCGACGCTTACCGTCTGCCGATGCTGCTGATCGAATCGGACGGCGTTGCCCGCACCCTGGAAGAATCGCTCGGTGCCGCCATCAAGACGCTGCCGCCGCAGGACCGGCGCAAGGGGCGGATTTCGAACACGCGCCGCCCGCGTTTCCTCGCTCGCCGCAGGGCCGGCGCCCTCGGTCTCAGGCTGGTCATCGACGGCCAGGAGATCATTTCGAGGGATTAGCCTTCTTCTCCCCGTCCCTATACGGGGAGAAGTGCCCGGCAGGGCGATGAGGGGCAGCGCTGACCTAAGTGTTTGGCCACGACTTTAAGACTTAGTTGGGTATGCGTTGTGTCGCCGATGAATCTCTTGCCTCCCCTCCAAGGTCGGCGCTGCCCCTCATCCGGCTGCCGCCACCTTCTCCCCGTATAGTGACGGGGAGAAGGAAGACTAAACCAGCGGCTTCAGCGCCACCCACACAGCGCCGCCGATCAGACCAAGGAAGATCAGCCAGCCGACCTGGTTGTTCGACCTGAACAGCCGCAGGCATTGGTCCGGATTGTCGATGTCCAACACGGCGATCTGTCGGGCCATATGGGCGCCGGCGGCGATCAGTCCGGCCAGCGCCACCACCGGCGCTTGCGCCGACGCGAAGGCGATGGCGAAGCAGATCAGCGCGCCGCCGTAAAGCCCGGCCAGCCACGATTTGGTGTTATCGCCAAACAGGCGTGCCGTCGAGCGCACGCCGACAATGGCGTCATCTTCCTTGTCCTGATGTGCGTAGATCGTGTCGTAGCCGATCACCCACAGGATCGAGCCGATATAAAGCATGATGGCAGGCCCATCGAGATCGCCGAACTCGACCGCCCATCCCATCAGCGCGCCCCAGGAAAAGGCAAGGCCAAGCACCAGTTGCGGCCAGTTGGTTATCCGCTTCATGAATGGATAGATGGCGATGACCGCCAGTGAGCAGATGCCGAGCAGGACGGCGAAGCTGTTGAACTGGATGAGCACGACGAGGCCGACCAGGGCCTGCAGGACGAGAAACAGCCATGCCCGCCGGCGCGTCGCCTTGCCCGACGGCAACGGTCGCGAGCGCGTGCGCTCCACCTGGCTGTCGATGTCCTCGTCGACGAGGTCGTTGTAGGTGCAGCCGGCGCCGCGCATGGCTATGGCCCCGACCAGGAACAGCAGGAGATACACTGGTGCCGGCAGCAGTGAGAGCAGCGGGTCGCCCGGACGCGGATAGGCGCTTGCCGCCAAGGCCGCCGACCACCAGCACGGCCACAGCAGCAACTGCCAGCCGATCGGCCTGTCCCATCGAGCAAGCTGCGCATAGGGCCAAATCGAGTGCGGCAGCACGCGGTAGACCCAATGGCCGTTCGGCGCATCGGCGACACGGCCCTGGGCCGCTTTCGACTGGATATTTTCCATGTCCATGGAGTGGCAGCAGCGGCAGAAACCGTCAAGCGGCAAGCGGGAGAGTGGTGCCCGTCAGCCTTTCACGAGGCAAAGATGTCGCGGGTAGCGAACCAGTCCCTGGCCACCTCGACGAAGGCCAGCGCTGCATTCGACACACGCTGATGCGTGTCATAGGTCAGCAGGATCCGCTGCATGGGCAGCGGATCGGACAGCGGCTTGCAGATGAGCGGCAGGCCGTCATAGCTGCGGTCGCCGTGCGGGCGGGTATAGCTGACCGCGACGCCGAAGCCGTTGGCGACCATGCTACGCTGCAGTTCGAACGAGCTTGTCGTCATATCGGCCACCGGCGAAAGGCCGCGGCTGCGGAACAGGTCGAGCATGTGCTGCCAGCTGTGCGGCTGGTCCGTCGTGATCAGCGGATAGGCGGCCAGATCGGCAAGGCTGACCGTTGGCCGGTCCGCCAGGGCATGGCCTGCCGGCAACAGCGCGTGCGGGCGAAGTTCGCGCAGCAGGATGCGGGCGAAATGCGTCGGCAGGCTGAGATCATAAGTCAGGCCGAGATCGATGGCCGCATCACCCAGCCGTCGTCCCAGCGTCTCGAACGTCTCGTCGCGAACGACGACCTTGACGGCTGGATAGCGTTCGGAGAAGGCGCGGAGCAGGGCCGGCGCGAAGAACGGCGCCAGGTCCTCGAAGCATCCCAGCACGAGTTCCCCGCTGACAGCCGATTTGCTTGAACCCAGGCCGACGAGTTCTTCCGTTTCGGTGAGAACCTGTCTTGCCTTGGCCACGACGGCGCGGCCGAACGATGTCGGCGACACGCCGCTTCCGCGCTGGCGGACGAACAGCTTCTGGCCGAAATTCTTTTCGACCGCGTCGATCGCCACCGAAATCGACGGCTGAGAGACGTTCAGCATCTTTGCCGCGCCGGTGACGCTGCCGTGACGCGCCACGGCAACCAGGTAGCGCAGCTGCGTGAGAGTCACACTCATAGAGGCACTCTATATGTCGGATCGAAAGTTATTATTTTACCGAATGAAGAGGTGTTGCGATAGTGGCTTCATTCCAGAGGAGAACGCCATGGCTTCCCAGACTGCCACCATCGACGCCACCATGATCGGCGCGTCCACGATTGCCGACTATCAGCGTGACGGCGCTGTCTGCATTCGCGGCGCCTTCAAGGGCTGGGTCGACACGATTGCCGCCGGCATCGAACGCAACATGCAGAACCGCAGCGTCACCGCATCCGACATCGCCAACGGCCGCGGCAGTTTCTTCGATGACTACTGCAACTGGGAGCGCATTCCCGAATTCGTCGAGGTTGTGCGGGAATCACCGGCCGCCGAACTGGCGGCCGCGGTGATGCAGTCGCGCACCGCGCAGTTCTTCCACGATCATGTGCTGGTCAAGGAACCGGGTACGCAGAAGCCGACGCCCTGGCATCAGGACATCCCCTATTACTTCGTCGATGGCCAGCAGACCGTGAGCTTCTGGATTCCCATCGACCCGGTGAAGGAGGCGACGCTGCGCCTGATCGCCGGCTCGCACAAATGGGACAAGATGATCCTGCCAGTGCGCTGGCTCGACGACAGCAATTTCTATGCCGGCGAGGGCGACTATCTGCCGGTGCCAGATCCCGACAAGGATCCGTCGATGAAGGTGCTCGAATGGGAAATGGAGCCGGGCGACGCCATCCTGTTCGACTTCAGGACCGCGCATGGCGCGCGCGGCAACCTGACCGCGGCGCGGCGCCGGGCGCTGTCGCTGCGCTGGGTGGGTGACGATGCGCGCTATGTCGAGCGGCCGGGCCGCACCTCGCCGCCCTATCATGGCCACGGCATGCAGCCGGGCGAGAGGCTGCGCGAGGACTGGTTTCCGGTGGTCTACCAGGGCTGAAGCGAGGCCAGAAAATCGACGCCGATGTGCGCCGCCGATTTTCGGCTGGGGTAACGTTCCCGTGCGCAATTCCCATCAATGCGCCCGGATGCCTTGACCCGTCGCCCAGAGAGCAATAGCGGGTGCTCTAACGGATAGTCGGCATCAAGAGGTGGCCATGAACGTTCTTCTTCTCGGCTCCGGCGGCCGCGAACATGCGCTCGCCTGGAAGATCGCCGCATCACCGCTGCTGACAAAGCTCTATGCGGCTCCCGGCAATCCGGGCATCGGCAGCGAGGCTGAGCTGGTGAAGCTGGATTTAGCCGACCATGCCGCCGTGGCCGCGTTCTGCCGGGAGAAAAAAATCGACCTCGTCGTGGTCGGCCCGGAGGGGCCGCTGGTCGTCGGCATTGCCGACGATCTGCGCGCGCAAGGCATTCGCGTCTTCGGACCCTCCAAGGCTGCCGCACAGCTGGAAGGATCGAAAGGTTTCACCAAGGATCTCTGCGCCCGCTACAACATCCCGACCGCCGCCTATGGCCGTTTCAGTGACCTGGCCTCGGCCAAGGCCTATGTCGAAAAGACCGGAGCACCGATCGTCATCAAGGCCGACGGGCTCGCTGCCGGCAAGGGCGTCACCGTCGCCATGACGCCCAGTGAAGCACAGGCAGCACTCGATGCCTGCTTCGACGGTTCCTTCGGCGCCGCCGGCGCGGAAGTTGTGGTCGAGGAGTTCATGACCGGCGAGGAGGCGAGTTTCTTCTGCCTCTGCGACGGCACCACCGCACTGCCCTTCGGTACCGCGCAGGACCACAAGCGCGTCGGCGACGGCGACACCGGTCCCAACACCGGTGGCATGGGCGCCTATTCGCCGGCACCGGTGATGACGCCGGAACTGGTCGAGCGCACCATGCGCGAGATCATCGAGCCGACCATGCGCGGCATGGCCGAACTGGGCGCGCCGTTCTCCGGCGTGCTGTTTGCCGGGCTGATGATCACCGACAAGGGACCGAAGTTGATCGAATACAACACCCGTTTCGGCGATCCGGAATGCCAAGTGCTGATGATGCGGCTGAAGGATGATCTGCTGGTCCTGCTCAATGCGGCGACCGACGGCCAGCTTGCGCATACTTCGGTGCGCTGGCGCGACGAGGCCGCGCTCACTGTAGTAATGGCGGCGAGAGGCTATCCCGGCACGCCGGAAAAAGGCTCGGTCATCCGCGGCGTCGAAGACGCGGCGAGCGACGGCGTCCAGATCTTCCACGCCGGTACCGCCATCAATGGCGGCGCGCTGGTTGCCAATGGCGGCCGCGTCCTCAACGTGACGGCATCAGGCGCCACGGTCGGCGAGGCACAGAAACGAGCCTATGCCGCGCTTGACCGCATCGATTGGCCGGACGGGTTCTGCCGCCGCGATATCGGCTGGCAGGCCGTAGCGCGCGAACAGGGAACCTGAAG
>NZ_RZOM01000030.1:0-14135 GCF_003999175.1 Mesorhizobium sp. M7A.F.Ca.ET.027.03.2.1
CTCTATGGATTTCAGCGACTGGTTGATCGAGACGAAGAGCTTGTCGGCACGATCGGCGGCTGAATCGTTGGGCAGCGGATCGGAGCGGGTCGACCACAGCGAGAACGGCCTTGTGTCGCCGGCGCCGGGACCGGCGCTCAGGCTGGCGACCGCATAGTTCCGCGCGGGCTCCTTGATACTGCCGGTCACTTCGGCGCGTTTGTCCGGCTTCGCAACCGCTGCCGGATCTTCGGCCGGCGCTGCCCCGACCTCGCTCTCGGCGCGTTCGAGCAGCGGGCCAAGGCGGCCGTGACGCTGGCTCAACTGGCTCTGCCGTTCAAGCAGTTCGCTGACCTTAGTTTCCATCAGCTGCTGGTCGAGCAACTGCCGGCTGGTGATGCGGTCGACCTGGGCGCGAAGCGCCGAAATGCGATCTTCATAAGCTTGCTGCATGCGCGCCTGGCGCGCCGTGGTGGCGCCTATCAGATCGTCGCGCAGCACCAGATAGGAGGTGGCCATGAGGTAGCCGACGGCAATGGCGGCGAGCGCCGAGCCGATAAAGGCCGCCAGCCACGGTCGGATCGTGAAATGCCTGATCTCGTTGCCCCGGGCGATGATGACCGTATGGGGCTCCTTACGCCTGCCGAAGACTGCGGACTGACCGGTTGCGTTCACGGGACCAAGCTTTCGTTTACGACACCACGACAGCTTGACTACACATTATTAAGGTTAACAAAGGCTTGCAGCGCCGGCTTGCCCGCAGCGAACGCCCGCCAAGCGTGCATATCGTTGTAAGGGAAACCGGGCCAACCTCGCCGACAAAACCTCAAAGCGCGCGAACGGCCTCGAGCACCTCTTCCGCATGGCCCTTGACGCGGACCTTGCGCCAAATCCTGGCGATCCGCCCGTCGCGGCCGATCAGGAACGTCGCGCGCTCGACGCCCATATACTTGCGGCCATACATCGATTTCTCGACCCACAGATGGTAGGCTTCGATCACCTTGCGCTCCTCATCGGCGGCGAGGTCGATGGTGAGATTGTACTTGGACTTGAACTTGTCGTGCTTCTTGACGGGGTCGGGCGACAGGCCGAGCACCACGGCGCCGGCCTTCTCGAAGTCCGGCTTCAGCTGCGAGAAGCTGATCGCCTCCTGCGTGCAGCTTGTTGTGTCGTCCTGCGGATAGAAATACAGCACGATGGGCTTGCCGGACGATGCGGCAAGGCTGACTGATCCGCCGCCGTCCCGCGGCAGGTCGAATTGCGGCGCGAGATCGCCTACGTCGAGGTCAGCCATACCGATGCCCTTGTTTGAGGTTACGCGCGAAGCCACACCGATATAGTGTCGGACGGGGATTCGTCCACGATCGAGTTCGTACAACGGAAAATTGCGTGGATCAGGAGCGACCGCAGCACGAGAAGATCCGGTTCAGGCGTGATGAGATCACCGACCTGGGGACCTTTCCGTCCGCCTGCCGTGTGCCGCCGCTCGGTCAGGCTTCGATCGGACGCGGTTTTCGCATCCTGTCGCGACTGTTCGCCGGTCTGGTCGCTTTCGTGCTGCTGGCCGCCGTGCTCGTTTATCTGGTTGGCGCCTCCGGCATCGGAGCCGACCGGCTTCGCACCGAGGCGGAAACGGCGCTCGAGAAACTGGCGGGCGTCGATGTCAATGTCGGGGTCGGGCCTGCCCGCATCACGCTCGACGGTTCGAGTTTCATCGCGCTTCAGGTCAGCGACGTCAGCTTGAAGACTTCGGACGGCAAGCCGATGGCCGATGCCGGCCGCGTGCGCTTCGGCGTGCGTCTGTTCCCGCTGCTGTGGGGAGATGTGCGGCTGACCAGCGCCAGGATCTCGGATGCCCGCATCGTCGTGGCGGCGATGCCGTCAGGCGGCGACTGGACCGCCGGCCTGCGCAATGCGGACGGCCTCATCGATCCGGAGAAGCTGTCCGCCGCGGTGTTCGGAAACATCAACCACGCACTCGATGCCGTGCGGGAGGATTCGCTGCGCCGGATCGACCTTCGCAATGTCGAATTCGTGCTGCCCGAAACCGGAGCGATCAAGCTCGTCAAGATCACCAACGCCACCGTCGTGCAGTCGGGCCCGGGCGGCATGCAGTTCTCGTCCACGGCGGACATCGACGGCAGGACGGCTACCGTTGCCGCTTCCGCCTCCCGCGATATCGCGGCGCACCGCGTCACGGCACTGGATGCGAGCGTCGATCTGGCCGATACCGGCGATATGGCGGCCGCTGCCGGCAAGCTGGGAACCGTCGCGCTGAAGCTGACGGGATCGGAAGGGTTCGGCGCGAACGCATCGCGGCTGACGGCCGCTTTGTCGTCGACGGGTTCTGTCCTCGATCTCGGCACGCGAGGACTGCTGCCGGCGGACGTCGATATCAATGCGACGCTGGTTGCGGGCAGCAACAAGATCCAGGTCGACAGATTGCTGCTGAAGACCGGCCGCTCGACATTCGATTTCGCCGGTTCGATCGGGCCGAAGCCGGCAAGCGGAGCGGTGGGTGAAGAACCCTCCTATCGCTACGACCTGACCAGCGACGGATCGTCGCTTGCGCCTTCGGAGTCGCCCGAGCCGGCGCTCATCTTCCTCGCCCGGATTGCCGGCGTCTACAACACGGTGAGCCACAAATTGGTCGCCGAGCAGATCGCGCTCCGGTCCGCCGGCTCCGGCGAGATGCTTGGCACCGCCGCCGTGGCGTTCGTCGACGGCAAAGTGCCGGGGATCAATCTGGCGTTCAACATCCACGACATGCAGGTCTCTCACGTCAAGCAGCTGTGGCCGTGGTTTTCGGCGCGCAATGCCCGGCTCTGGGTGCTGGCCAATCTGTTCGGCGGCCGTGTCGTCGACGCCAACCTTCAGTTCCAGGTGGTGCCGGGCCGCCTGGGCAACGGCGTGCCGCTTTCGGCCGATGAGGTGTTCGGCCGCTTCCAGATCGAGGGATCGCGCTTCGACACCGCCGGCCGCATCCCGCCGATACGCGACGCGGTCGGCGTCGTCGGTTTCCACGGCAACGATGTCGATATCTCGCTCTCCTCGGGCACCGTCTACATGCCCAGCGGCCGCACCGTGGCGGCCAGCAACGGCACGCTGACGGTCAAGGCGGCCAACCGCCCGCCGGTCGTCGGCGCGCTCGATATCGACGTCGACGGCGAAGCATCCGCCGTCGCCGAACTCGCATCCTACGAGCCGATCAACGCCATGCGCCATGTCGGCATCCTGCCGGAAGACCTGTCGGGCAGCGTCACCGGCCACGTTAAGGCGGATATTCCGCTGCAGTCCGGTGTCGACTCCTCGAAGCTCGATTGGCTGGTGTCGCTCGACTACAGCGGCATGTCATTGGCGAAGCCCTTCGAGGGCCAGATCGTAACGGATGCCGACGGTTCGATCACGGTCGATCCCGAGAAGGCGGTGATCTCCGCCAAGGCATTGCTGAACGGCATTCCGGCCGAACTCGATCTGGTCGAGCCGCTCAGGGATGACGGGCCGGCGCGCAGCCGCAAAGTGGCTCTGGTGCTTGACGACAAGATCCGCGCCGCCGCCATGCCCGGCCTGAAGCCGCTGCTTGCCGGAACGGTGAAGGTCGCAATCGACAAGAACGGCGGCGGCGACCAGAACGTCTCGGCCGATCTGACCAACGCCAGGCTGGACATTCCCTGGGCCGGCTGGAGCAAGGGGGCAGGGGTTCCTGCCAATGTCACCTTCGTCATGACCAAGTCCGGCGACACCACGACGCTGTCCGACTTCGATCTCGACGGAAAGTCGTTCTCCGTCGACGGCAGCATCGTGCTGGTCAATGGCGCCTTGTCGTCGGCGCGGTTCAGCAAGGTCACCTTGAACAGGGGCGACGACGTTGCCGTGTCGGTGAAGCGGTCCGGCAAGGGCTATGCGGTCGACATATCGGGCAACGCGCTCGATGCCCGCTCGCTGATCAAGCAGTTCACCTCGGACGTCGACACGGCTACCAAGACCACCGGTTCCGATGCCATTTCCGTCAGCGCCGATGTCGATCAGCTGACCGGTTTCCATGACGAGCAACTGTCCAATTTGAAGCTCGACTACAGTGCTGCCGGTTCGCGGGTGAACGGGCTGAAGGTCAGCGCCACGGCAAGTTCGGGCGCCGCCATTTCAATCAGCAACACCACCGGCGCCGGCCAGCGCTCGCTCAACATGCAGTCCGCGGACGCCGGCGCCATCCTGAGATTCCTCAATATCTACGAGCATATGGAAGGCGGAACGATCACCCTGGCGCTTGCGGGGCCGAGCGACGGATCGCTGAGGGGCAAGGTCGACACCAGCAACTTTTTCGTGGTCAACGAACCGAAATTGGCCTCCATCGTCTCGACCACGCCGGCCGGCGACAACCGCAGCCTCAATCAGGCGGTCAAGGGCAAGCTCGACACGTCGCGGGTGAAGTTCGAACGCGGCTACGCCGAGATCGACAAGGGCAGCGGCTATCTGAAACTGGCCAATGGCGTGCTGCGTGGACCGCGCATCGGCACCACGTTCCAGGGCACGCTCTACGACCAGAACAACAACATGGACATGACCGGCACATTCATGCCGGTCTATGGCCTCAACCGCATCTTCGGCGAATTGCCCATCGTTGGCGCGCTGCTCGGCAATGGCCGCGACCGTGGCCTGATCGGCGTCACCTACCGGCTCAAGGGCAATGCCAACAAGCCGCTGCTGGACATCAATCCTCTGTCCGTGATCGCGCCCGGAATATTCAGGTCGATTTTTGAGTATCGGTGATCGAGCTCAAATCGGCCGTACCAGAATGTGTTTTTTCTTTCCCAGAGAAAGCTTTACGAGGTTTTCCGGACTCAAATCCTGAGGAGTCACCAGGCGGCGCTCGTCGCTCACCGGCTCGTCGTTCAGGCGCACGGCACCGCCCTGCACATGCCGCCGCGCTTCGCCGTTCGATGCCGCCAGTCCGGCGGTGACCAGCAGCGACAGGATGCCGACGCCGGTTTCAAGCGCCGTTTTGTCGACCTCGACGGTCGGCAGCGACTCCGCGAACGCGCCTTCCTCGAACGTCTTGCGCGCCGTATCGCTGGCTTGCTCGGCGGCTGCACGGCCGTGCAGCAGGGCGGTGATCTCGGTGGCGAGGATCTTCTTGGCCTCATTGATCTCGGATCCGCCGAGCCGTTCGAGCCGCGCCACCTCGTCCAGCGGCAGCGTCGTGTAGAGCTTCAGGAAGCGCGCGACGTCGGCATCCTCGGTGTTGCGCCAGTACTGCCAGAATTCGTAGGGGCTCAGCATCTCCGCATCGAGCCAGACCGCGCCCGAAGCCGACTTGCCCATCTTGGCGCCCGACGAGGTGGTGAGCAGCGGCGTGGTCAGCGCATAGAGCTGCGCGTCCTCCATGCGGCGGCCGAGATCGATACCGTTGATGATGTTGCCCCATTGGTCGGAGCCGCCCATCTGCAGGCGGCAGCCGAGGCGCTTGTAGAGCGCGACGAAATCATAGGCCTGCAGGATCATGTAGTTGAATTCGAGGAACGACAGCGACTGCTCGCGATCGAGCCGCAGCTTGACGGAATCGAACGCCAGCATGCGGTTGACGGAAAAGTGACGGCCGACATCGCGCAGGAAATTGACGTAGTTGATCTCCATCAGCCAGTCGGCGTTGTTGACCATGATGGCGTCGTTCGGACCGCTGCCGAATTTGAGGTAGGGCATGAAGTTGCGGCGTATGCCGGCTAGATTGTCTTCGATGTCCTGCGGGGTCAAAAGCTTGCGCGCCTCGTCCTTGAAGGACGGGTCGCCGATCATCGAGGTGCCGCCGCCCATCAGCGCGATCGGCCGGTGACCGGTCTGCTGCAGCCAGTGCAGCATCATGATCTGGATCAGCGAGCCGGCGTGCAGGCTCTTGGCGGTGGCGTCGAAGCCGATATAGGCCGTCACCGTTTCCTTGGCGAAGATATTGTCGAGACCGGCATCATCCGAAGTCTGGTGGATGAAACCGCGCTCGCTCATCGTGCGCAGGAAATCCGATTTGAAGGCAGGCATTTTTTCTTTCCCGAAAGCGTCCGGCCAGCGTGGCTCGGGTGTGCATGAACGCGGGCGTTTAGCATCCAAGCGCGATCAGCAAAAGTGGTTTCCGGTTTTGCGACTGATCGTGCGCCAGACAAAGGTCCAGCGATCAGCAAAAGTGGTTTCCGGTTTTGCGACTGATCGCGCGCCAGACAAAGGTCCGGCGATCAGCAAAAGTGGTTTCCTGTTTTGGTGCCCGCGCGGATGGCGTTTGCGAATCCTTGCTTCGTCGTTTGGGCTGGCGTATTGAGGCGCCGCGCAGGGCAGGGCCTGAGGCGCCGCGACGGGGCCATCCCGCAGATCAGATCCGGAAGCTCCGCGATGAACAGGAACTATCTTTTTCTCTTTCTGTTCAGCGTGCTGATGACTTTCAGCGGACTGGCGAGCCTTCCACCCGTCGACCGGGACGAATCCCGTTTTGCCCAGGCCACCAAGCAGATGGTCGAAACCTCCGACTATGTCGACATCCGATTTCAGGATGCCTCGCGCTACAAGAAGCCGATCGGCATCTACTGGCTGCAATCGGCGGCCGTGGCGCTGAGCGGCGAGGGGGCGGCGGCGCCGATCTGGGTCTACCGCCTCGTCTCCATGCTTGGCATTGCCTTGGCCGTCGTCGGCATTGCCTGGACAGGCACCAAGCTGTTCGGGGCCAATGCCGGTCTCGCCGCCGGCCTGATGATGG
Organism: Mesorhizobium sp. M7A.F.Ca.ET.027.03.2.1; assembly: GCF_003999175.1. NCBI lineage: Bacteria > Pseudomonadati > Pseudomonadota > Alphaproteobacteria > Hyphomicrobiales > Phyllobacteriaceae > Mesorhizobium > Mesorhizobium sp. M7A.F.Ca.ET.027.03.2.1. Next base: position 6,716 of record NZ_RZOM01000030.1, read on the forward strand.
CGGCTATCTTCGCCACCGCCTTCGAGGGTCGTGACGCCAAGACCGACGCCATGCTGCTGGCCTGCTGCGTGGCGGCGCAAGGCGCGCTCGCCCAGATCTATCTGGCAGCGCGCCGCAACGAACCGGTAGCCGCCCATCTGCCGTGGATTTTCTGGGCCGCTCAAGGCCTTGGAATCCTCATCAAGGGGCCGGTGGCTCCGCTGTTGTCGGTGCTTACGGTCGCCGCCTTGTTTGCCTTCGAGCGCGACTGGCGCTGGCTCCTGAAGCTGAAGCTCGTGCGCGGTGCCGCCCTGGTGCTGCTCATCGTGCTGCCCTGGGTCGCCCTCATCACCGGGAAGAGCGGCGGCGCCTTTCTCAGTGATGCCGTCGGCAAGGACATGATGGCCAAGGTCGCCTCGGGGGAGGAATCGCACGGTCTGCCGCCCGGTTTCTACATGCTGACCTATTCCTTGTTCATGTGGCCGTTCGGTCTGATCGCGGTCGGCGCCGGGCTGCAGGCTCTCAACCGTCTGCGCGACGATCCCCGGCTGCGTTTCTGCCTCGCCTGGTACATTCCGTTCTGGCTGGTGTTCGAACTGATCCCGACCAAGCTGCCGCACTATGTCTTGCCGGCCTATCCCGGCATGGCGCTGCTGATCGGCTGGCTGCTGACCTTGCCGCCGCAGGAGGCGAATGCGCCGCTCAGGCGCTGGCAGGATTGGTTGTGGTGGTCGACCGCATTCGGTCTTGCCGTGGTCAGCCTTGGCCTGGCGGCGGTCTGCGTCGGAGCGCCGATCTATCTCACCGGCGCCTTCTCCTGGTGGAGCATCCCGGCCGCCGCGGCAGCGCTGGCGACGGGATATTTTGCTTTTTCCCGACAACTGCAAGTGCCGCTCTTGCGCATCGGCACAATCGCCGTCTGCGCGGGCATCACCTATGGGCTGTTGTTCGGCGTCATCGCGCCTTCGCTGAAACCGATCTGGCTGAGCCCGGCGATCGAGGCGGCGTTCCAGGCCAACAGGCCTTGCGCCACCACGGTGCTCGCTTCGGCGGAATATCACGAGCCGAGCCTGGTGTTCCTGGTCGGCACCAAGACCGTCCTGACCGATGTCGATGGCGTCGCCAAGCATCTGCTCGGCGATCCTGCCTGCGCGCTGGCTCTGGCGCAGGTCGGCGACGAGCAGAAACTGAATGGGTTGCTGGCGGCGCAAGGCAAGTCGGCGAACCGCGTTGCCGAGGTCGACGGCCTCAACTATTCGTCGGGAGACAAGCTGTCGCTCGGCCTCTATCGTGTAACCCAGTGACGGCTCGCCGATGCCCATGACGGCGACAATGGGGTCGAATTTCCTATGCTGGTGAAATCACGCCCGCCCGTTTCGAGCCTGCTCCTTGGGGTAGGGCGCCGGTCGCTCGACAATTTTCGCGATACGATGCAGATCGCCAAAAGCCGCCTTGCCACCCGCCCGGCCAGATACCCGAACGTTTTGTGGTCGGTCTGGGTGCTGGTCTGGGTTTTGCTGACGGCGGCAGCGTTTGTTCGTCTCGACACCCCGGCCGGAATGCTTCACGGCAAGTGGTCGGCGGGATTTGCCCGGACTGCCGACTTTTTCACCCAGTTCGGCCTGGGTGGCTGGTATCTCATTCCCTCAGTGCTTCTGCTTGTCGCCGCCAACCTGACGGATTGGCGAAGCCTCTCGCGGCGCTCGCTGATGCTGCTCTACAACTGGACCTGCCTGGCTTTTCTGGTGCTGTGCGCCACCGGCCTGTCGGGGATCGCCGTCAATGTGCTGAAATATGCCATTGGCCGGGCTCGCCCCCTCTATTACGAGGACTTTGGCGTGCTGACCCTGCACCCCTTCGCTTTCGATGCGCGCTTCGCCGGCTTTCCGTCCGGCCATGGTACGACGATGGGCGCGGTGTTCGGGGTCGCTTTGCTGTTGTTTCCGCGGCGCTGGTACATCGCCCTGGCGATCACCGCTTGTATCGCCTCGACCCGTATCTTCGTTGGCGCGCACTATCCCAGCGACACCGTCGCCGGCTTCGGCCTTGGCTGCGGCTTCGCGCTCGCCTGCGGGCTGGTCTTTGCCCGGCTCGGCTTCATTTTCCGGCCGATGCCGTCGGGACTGCCGGTCCGCAAGAGAACGTTTCGGCTGATCGGACCGACAAGGAAGGCTGCCTGAGCATTCGAAGTTCAGTTGCCGTCCAGTCCGCCATAGGATCTGACCAGGCCGGCCATGCCGGGCGACTGGTGGTCTTCGCTTTCCAGCCCCTGTGCAACGCCGACGCGATCGGCGACCGGCCGGTTCTGGCTGACCTTCCACTTGCCGTGGATTTCGCTGATCTCGATTTCCAGCCCGATAATGCCCTTGATCTGCGACTGGATGAAGGGCTCCGGCGCATCGGTCACCGCCCAGGGCGCGGCGCGGGCGCCTTCCTGGGAGACGGTCAGATCGGCGATCTGCTGCGCCAGCCAGTCCTGATCATCCATCACCTTGACGGTGCCGCGAACCTGCACGATGGCATAATTCCAGGTCGGCACCACCTTGCCGGTCTCGCGCTTGGTCTCGTACCAGGACGGCGTCACATAGGCATCGCTGCCCTGGAAGACGATCAGCACGGGTGACGCCGGGTTGTCGGCCAAAAAGCGCCATTGCGGGTTGGCCCGCGCCAGATGGGCGCGCAGCCTGCCGTTCGGCCCGATTTCCGCGTCGAGCAGGAAAGGGACAGCGTTGGCGACCGGCCCATCGGGCCCGTTGGAAACCAACAGGCCCAGCGGATGCGTCCGGATCAGCCCGTGCAGGATTTCCGGCCGCGTTTCCCTGAAATGAGGAGGTTCGTACATCGCCGTCCGTTCTTTCCTTGTTATCTCAGCCGCTTCGGACGCGGATCCGACAATTCGCCGGCCAGCCGGCGGTCGAGATAGTCGGCGCATTCCTCGAGCAGCAGGTCGGCATCGTTGGCGAAGAAATGGTTGGCGCCGGGCAACGTCTTTTGCGTGATGGTGATGCCCTTCTGCGTGTGCAGCTTGTCGACAAGGCCCTGCACATCCTTCGGCGGCGCCACCTTGTCGGCATCGCCATGGATGATCAGGCCCGATGACGGGCAGGGCGCCAGGAACGAGAAATCATAGGTGTTGGGCTGCGGCGCGATCGAAATGAAGCCTTCGATCTCCGGCCGGCGCATCAGAAGCTGCATGCCGATCCAGGAGCCGAAGGAGTAGCCGGCGACCCAGCAGCTCTTGGAATCGGGATGCAGCGACTGCACCCAGTCCAAAGCGGCGGCGGCGTCCGACAGCTCGCCGGTGCCATGGTCGAACTCGCCCTGGCTGCGGCCGATGCCGCGGAAATTGAAGCGAAGCGTGGTGAAATCCCGCTTCTGGAACATGTAGAAGAGGTCGTAGACGATCTTGTTGTTCATCGTGCCGCCGAATTGCGGGTGCGGGTGCAGGACGATGGCAATCGGCGCGCTCTTTTCCTTGGAAGGCTGATAGCGACCCTCCAGGCGGCCGGCAGGACCGGTGAAAATGACCTCAGGCATAAAATACTCCACTTGGTAATACGAACGCGCGGTGCCTGGAACGTTTCCTCTGGCCTTGACGCAGGGCGAGCGTCTTCTTAGAAGCTAGTTTAGAATTGTTCAAAACTGAGTGGCAAGACATCGAGCCCGGCCACCCGCGCCGCAAGCCGCGTAAATAGGACGGCTCGCCTTGGAATTTCAAGGAAATAACGCCATACGACAGCGGAATGGCTTCTGACGGGATTTGACGGACGAAAATGGCCGGAATACGCGCCTATCTCGACTACAATGCCAGTGCGCCGCTGCTTGCCGTGGCCCGCGAGGCTATGGTTGCGGCCCTTGACGTCGCGGCCAATCCGTCATCGGTTCACGCCGAGGGGCGCGCGGCCCGCCGCCTGATCGAGACCGCCAGGCGTGACGTGGCGGCGCTAGTCAACGCCAAGGCGGAGCATGTCGTGTTCACCTCCGGTGCCACGGAAGCAGCCTCGACGCTGCTGTCACCCGACTGGCAGATGGGACGCGGCACGGTGCGTATGAGCCGGCTTTACGTGTCGGAGGCCGATCATCCCTGCCTGTTGAACGGCGGACGGTTCCCCGCAGCGCAGGTGACGCGGATCGGCGTCGACGCCAACGGCATCGCCGACCTCGGCGCCTTGGCGTCGGCGCTCGGCGGTCACGACAAGAGCGAAGGCCTGCCGCTGGTCGCCATCCACGCCGCCAACAACGAAACCGGCGTCATCCAGCCGATCGATCGCATCGCCGGGATCGTCAAGGCGGCGGGCGGTATCCTTACAGTCGACGCCGTGCAGGCCGCTGGGCGTGTTTCCATCGATCTATCAGCGGGTTACGCCGATTATCTGATTCTGTCGTCGCACAAGATCGGTGGTCCCAAGGGCGTCGGCGCCATCGTCGCCGCCTCTGACCTGATGATGCCGAAGCCGTTGATCAATGGCGGCGGCCAGGAGAAGGGCCATCGCGGCGGCACCGAAAACCTCGCTGCCATTGCCGGTTTTGGCGCGGCCGCCCGCGAGGCCCTGGCCGGATTGCCGGCCATGGATGCGGTGCGCCAGCGCCGCGACGAGATCGAGGCCATCGTCAAATCGCTGGTGCCGGACGCGGAAATCTTCGGAACCGGTGCGCCAAGGCTTGCCAATACGGCATTCTTCGCTATTGCGGGCGTCAAAGCCGAAACCGCGCAGATCGCCTTCGATCTGGCCGGTGTAGCGCTGTCGGCCGGCTCTGCCTGTTCGTCTGGCAAGGTCGGACCGAGCCATGTGCTGAAAGCCATGGGGTACGGCGACAGTCTCGGCGCCTTGCGGGTGTCGATCGGACCGGCGACCGGCGCGGAAGACATCGAGCTGTTTCGCGTCGCACTGGCGGGAATTACCGCACGTAGGGCGGATAGAGAACGGGCCGCGTAGCGGTTGGACGAATTTGGGCCTTTCGGCCTGGTAGAGCCGTGCGTTTCATGCTGGCCGGGTGAATTCCCGGTCGAAGCGCACTATATTAAACTTACGCTGCCGCGAGCACCTCTTCGGGGTTCGTTTTTGGCGGTGCCATAGTTTGAAAACTGTCGGGCCTTGACCCCGGCGTGGATGGAGAACGCATATGCCTGCTGTGCAGGACACGATCGATCGGGTCCGAAAGATCGACGTCGACCAATACAAATACGGATTCCAGACCGAAATCGCGATGGACAAGGCCCCCAAGGGCCTCAGCGAAGACATCATCCGTTTCATTTCGGCCAAGAAGGACGAACCGTCCTGGATGCTGGAATGGCGTCTGGAAGCGTATCGCCGCTGGCTGACGCTTGACGAGCCGACCTGGGCGCGCGTCCACTATCCGAAGATCGATTTCCAGGACATCTATTTCTATGCGGCGCCCAAGAGCACGCCCGGCCCGACCTCGCTCAGCGATGTCGATCCCGAACTGTTGAAAGTCTACGAAAAGCTTGGCATTCCGCTGCGGGAGCAGGAAATCCTTGCCGGCGTGCAGAAGACCGACGCCTCGGAGCTCGAGGAAGTCAGCGACAATGTCTACAAATCGGGCCGCGTCGCTGTCGACGCCGTGTTCGATTCCGTCTCCGTCGTCACCACCTTCAAGAAGGAACTGGCGCAGGCCGGCGTCATCTTCTGCTCGATCTCGGAAGCCATCCGCGAGCATCCGGAGCTGGTGAAGAAATATCTCGGCTCGGTCGTGCCGACCTCAGACAATTACTACGCCACGCTGAATTCGGCTGTGTTCACCGACGGCTCGTTCGTCTTCGTGCCCAAGGGCGTGCGCTGCCCGATGGAGCTGTCGACCTATTTCCGCATGAACGAGAAGAACACCGGCCAGTTCGAGCGCACGCTGATCATTGCCGAGGAGGGGGCTTACGTCTCCTATCTCGAGGGCTGCACGGCGCCGCAACGCGACGAGAACCAGTTGCACGCGGCGGTCGTCGAACTGGTAGCGCTCGACGATGCCGAGATCAAATATTCCACGGTGCAGAACTGGTACCCCGGCGACGCCGAGGGCAAGGGCGGCATCTACAACTTCGTCACCAAGCGCGGCGACTGCCGTGGCGACCGCTCGAAGATTTCGTGGACGCAGGTCGAGACCGGTTCGGCGATCACCTGGAAATATCCGAGCTGCATCCTGCGCGGTGACGATTCCCAAGGTGAGTTCTATTCGATCGCGGTGTCGAACGGCTACCAGCAGGTCGACAGCGGCACCAAGATGATCCATCTCGGCAAGAACACGTCGAGCCGCATCATCTCCAAGGGCATCGCCGCCGGCTTCTCGCAGAACACCTATCGCGGCCAGGTCTCGGCGCACCGCAAGGCGACCAACGCCCGCAACTTCACCAACTGCGACAGTCTGCTGATCGGCGACCAGTGCGGCGCGCACACCGTGCCCTACATGGAAGCCAAGAACTCGACGGCGCAGTTCGAGCACGAAGCGACGACGTCGAAGATTTCCGAGGACCAGAAATTCTATGTCATGCAGCGCGGTATCCCTGAAGAGGAAGCGATCGCGCTGATCGTCAACGGCTTCGTCAAGGACGTCATCCAGCAACTGCCGATGGAGTTCGCGGTCGAGGCACAGAAGCTGATTGGTATCTCGCTGGAAGGTTCGGTGGGTTGATTAGATGGAACGGCGCTCCTGGAAGTTCTTCGCGCGAATCGAGAGCTTGATAGTCGTCGTTCTGGTGCTCTTGCTGACGCTGGCTATTGGAGGTGCCGTGGTGGCTCTAATTGGCGCAATGTTTGGCTTGAGTTCGGTGAAGAATATTGGTGGTTCGATTGCGGGCCTAGGCGCGGCTGGGTTTTTTGGCTGGATGTTCGTTGCGGGCAAACTAGCGCGCTTGTCTCCAAGGGGATCCCGTCAAGGGCAGAGCGTCGAGAACACCAAGAACACGAAAGTAGAAAAGAATGCTTGAAATCAGAAATTTGCACGCCCGCATCGTCGACGATGGCACCGAAATCATCCGCGGCCTGAACCTGACGGTGAAAGCCGGCGAGGTCGCCGCGATCATGGGGCCGAACGGCTCGGGAAAATCGACGCTGTCCTACATCCTCGCCGGCCGCGAGGACTATGAGGTGACCGAAGGCGACATCCTCTACAACGGCCAGTCGATCCTCGAAATGGATCCGGCCGAGCGCGCTACATCAGGCATCTTCCTCGCTTTCCAGTACCCGATGGAGATACCGGGCGTCGCGACCATGGAATTCCTGAAGGTGGCGATGAACGAGCAACGCAAGGCGCGTGGCGAGGAGCCGCTGAAGATCCCGGAATTTTTGAAGCGCGTGAAGGAAGCCGCCGCCTCGCTCAGCATGGACATGGCGATGCTCAAGCGGCCGCTCAATGTCGGCTTCTCCGGTGGCGAGAAGAAGCGGGCAGAGATCCTGCAGATGAAGCTGCTGGAGCCGAAACTGTGCGTGCT
>NZ_RZOM01000310.1:0-5921 GCF_003999175.1 Mesorhizobium sp. M7A.F.Ca.ET.027.03.2.1
CTATCTCGCCCGGCAAGACGCGCAGCGGCGCACTCGGCGGCGCTGTCGGCGGCGTCGTCGCCGGGCTGGTCCTCGCCGCAGCTGCCGGTGTCGGCAATCTGGTATTGCTCGGCCTGGTCGCGCTCGTGCTGTCGATTGTCTCGCAGGCAGGCGACCTGTTCGAATCCTGGATCAAGCGCCGCCATGGCCGCAAGGATTCGGGGGCGCTCATCCCGGGCCATGGCGGCGTCATGGATCGTGTCGACGGGCTTGTCGCAGCGGCATTCGCCCTATACGTCATCGGCTGGATTTCGGCGAACGCCGATCATCCGGCACAGGGTCTGTTTCCCGTTTGAGCGATGTCATTTCAGGGTCCTTTGCGCGGTGCGCCTTGGATTCGCCCGGATTGGTGTCACAGTCACGGCGCAGTCTGCGCCGTGGAAGAATTTGAGGGTTTGTCTTGAACGAGATTCTTCACGCGCTTTTCAGCACAGAAGGCTTTGTCCTCGGCACGCTGGTGCCATTCCTCTTCGTGCTGACCGTGGTCGTGTTCGTCCACGAAATGGGCCATTACCTTGTCGGGCGCTGGTGCGGCATCGGCGTCAGGGCCTTCTCGATCGGCTTCGGCCCGGAACTCTTCGGCTTCAACGACAGCCACGGCACGCGCTGGAAACTGTGTGCGATACCGCTTGGCGGCTATGTAAAATTCGTCGGCGACATGAACGCCACATCGAGCCAGCCCACGTCGGAAGAAATTGAAACGCTGACCGAGGACGAGCGCAAGGTCGCCTTTCACACTCAGCCGATCTGGAAGCGCGCGGCAACGGTGGTGGCCGGACCATTGTTCAATTTCCTGCTGACGATCGTCGTCTTTTCCGTGCTGTTCACCGCCTATGGCCGCTATGTCGCCGAGCCCATGGTGGCCGAGGTGACCGCCGACAGCCCGGCGGCGAAGGCCGGCATCCTTCCCGGCGACCGATTCGTCAGTGTCGACGGCAACAAGGTCGAAACCTTTGGCGACGTCCAGCGCCTGGTCTCGGGCCGTGCCGACGACGCAATCACCTTCGTCATGCTGCGCGACGGCCAGGAGGTCACTGTGACCGCGGCGCCGCGGCTGATGGAACAGGAAGACGCGCTCGGCAACAAGGTCAAGGTCGCCGTGATCGGTGTCGTCAACAACAAGGAACTCGGTCAGCCGAGGCTCATCACCTACACGCCGGTCGGAGCGGTCGCGGCGGCGGTCGAGGAAACCGGTCACGTCATCCAGCGCACCGGCCAGTTCCTGCAGCGCTTTGTTGTAGGGCGCGAAGACAAATGTCAGCTGGGCGGTCCGGTGAAGATCGCCGACATGGCGGGCAGGGCTGCGAAGCTGGGATTCGAATGGCTCGTGCAACTGGTTGCACTGCTATCCGTTGGCATCGGAATTCTGAACCTTTTGCCGATTCCCCCCCTCGACGGCGGTCACCTCTTGTTCTACGGGGTGGAGGCTGTCATTCGCCGTCCGGTGTCGGAACGGATGATGGAAATGGCCTATCGGGCCGGGTTGCTTCTGGTGCTGTGCTTCATGGGGTTCGTTTTTTGGAACGATCTGTTTGGGTGCTGAAATCATGAAGAAATTTGGCTTCTGCATGGACGATGTTGAGACGCCGTTTACCATGCAAGGGGATATGAGTGACGCGAAAGCCACGCCGCAGGGTTAAGTAAATACAAATTAACCAGAAGCCTTGCGTGTAGGGAAAATCCGGTTAATACGGTAGGGGAAATTACCGCACGTCCGGTTTTCTCGCCGTGGGGACTACGAGAAAAGGTTATTAAGCCCGATGAAGGCAGCATCCAAGTTTCTAAGCGCCGCGTCCGCGGTGACCCTGTCCGCGGCCATGGTCGTGCCAGGCGCGCTCGCAGTGCAGTTCGTTGCCACATCGGCGGCTGAAGCCGCTGTCGTCAGCAGAGTGGAAGTGAGCGGCAACCAGCGTATCGACGCTGAGACCATCCGCAATTACATCACCATCAAGCCGGGCAAGGCTTTCTCCAGTTCCGATATCGACGGTGCGGTCAAGGCACTGTTCGGCACTGGCCTGTTTTCGGACGTGCAGATCAACCAGGTCGGCTCGACGCTGGTGGTCAAGGTCGCCGAGTACCAGGTGGTCAACCAGGTGCTGTTCCAGAACAACAAGAAGCTCAAGGACAATGCACTTGCGGCGGCGGTGCAGCTGAAGCCGCGCGGAACGTTCTCACAGGCGACGCTCGATGCCGACGTGGAATCGGTCAAGGCTGCATACAGGCGCATTGGTCGTGACGATGTGACCGTGACCACGCAGGTCATGCAGCTTGGCGACAATCGCGTAAACGTTGTCTTCAACATCGTTGAAGGCGATCGCACGCAGATCGCGGCGGTCAATTTCGTCGGCAACAGTGCCTATTCCAGCCGCCGCCTGGCGGATATCATCAATACCAAGCGCTCGTCCTGGCTTTCCTTCGTCCTGCGCGACGACGTCTATGACGATGACAAGCTGCGCGCGGACGAGGAGCTGCTGCGCCGCTTCTACTACAATCACGGCTATGCCGACTTCCAGGTCGTGTCTGCTGTCGGCGAGCTCGACAGCGCGACGAACAAGTACACGGTCACCATCACCGTCCAGGAAGGCGACCGCTACACGTTCGGTGACGTCAGCGTCGAGAGCTCAATCCCTGAAGTCGACGGCAAGTCGCTGGAATCGGTGATCGAGACCCATAAGGGTGACGTCTACAACGCCAAGAACGTCGAGGATTCCATCATCGCGCTGACCGAGAAGGTGGCCGGTTCCGGCTATGCCTTCGCGCAGGTAACGCCGCGCGGCGACCGGAATTTCGAGAACCACACCATTTCGGTCGTCTACACGATCGACCAGGGCACCAAGGCCTATATCGAGCGCATCGAGATCCGCGGCAATGATCGCACGCGTGACTATGTCATTCGCCGCGAGTTCGACGTCAGCGAAGGCGACGCCTTCAACCAGGTGCTCATCCAGCGCGCGAAAAAGCGCCTGGAAAACTTGAATTATTTTGAGAAAGTCGACATCTCGACCGTGCCGGGCTCGCAGCCTGACCAGGTCGTTCTGGTGGTCGATGTGGTCGAGAAATCGACCGGCGAGTTCTCGGTGGGCGCTGGTTATTCGACCGGTGGCGACACGGCCGGTCCGTCGGTCGAAGGATCGGTGACCGAGCGCAACTTCCTCGGTCGTGGCCAGTTCATCAAGCTGTCGGCGGGCGGCGGCAAGAATTCACGCGACTACAGCCTGTCCTTCACCGAGCCTTATTTCCTCGGACGGCGCATCGCCGCCGGCTTCGACATCTTCAAGTCGACCAGGGAATACGACAACTACGACAGCGATACCACGGGTGCGACGGTGCGCTTCGGTCTGCCGATCACCGACAGCATCTCGACCCAGTTGGCGTACAACATCTCGCAAGAGAAATATGAGCTGGATGACAGCTGCGATGCAAATGGCGACGGGGTTCCTGATCCCGGTTGCAGTGTTTCCACGGCTATCCTGGACGGCATCGAACAAAGCCCTTGGATCAAGTCGTCGGTCAGCCTCGGGCTGGTCTACAACACCATCGACGATATGAAGAGCCCGCACGAGGGTATCTATGCCACCACGACCGTGGAAGTCGCAGGCCTCGGTGGTGATGCCAAGTTCGTGAAAGTCACGGGCCGCGGCAGCATCTACCAGACGCTGTCGGAGCAGTACGACCTGGTCGGGCTCATTTCAGGTGGCGCTGGCCATGTTGAAGGATACGGCAGCGATGGTCTGCGGATTTTCGATCAGTTCCAGAGCACCGATCGCATGATCCGTGGCTTCGCCTATGGCGGCATCGGTCCTGTCGATACTGCTACGGGCGACCATCTCGGCGGCACGACCTATTTCAATGCGTCGGCAGAGGCCCAGTTCCCGCTCCCGGTCATTCCGGAGAGCTTTGGCTTGCGTGGCGCGGTCTTCGCGGACGCGGCAACGCTCTATGGAAGCAAGGTCGACACCGCTGGCGTCACTCAGGACTCGGTCGGCATGAAGTTGCGTGCCTCGGTCGGCCTCGGCCTGATGTGGGCATCGCCATTCGGTCCGATCCGTATCGACTATGCGATCCCGGTCAAGAAGGAAGCGCGCGACGACGTGCAGGAATTCAACTTCGGCATATCGACCCGCTTCTGATCGGCGGCCAACGATGCTCCCGGGTCCTCAGGGTCCGGGAGAAATGTTCCGACCTAGCTGGATATAGCTTCTGGAATGACCGATCCGGTGTTCTTCGCGCCATCACGCCGGTATACGGCGGGCGAAGTCGCGAATCTGACCGGCTCGGTGCTCGTCGATTCCGGCCACTCCGATATTTCGATCGAAGCACTCGCGCCTGCCAGCGAGGGCGGCGAGAATGCGCTCGTCTTTGTCGATGGCAAGCGTAATTCCGCGCTGATGCCGTCGTTGCGGGCAGCCGCGGTCCTGTGCCCGGCGGAATTTGCCGGCAAGGCGCCGGCAAGCGTTGCCGTTCTCATTCATCCGCGTCCGCAACAGGCCTTCGCGCTGATCGGGCGTCTGCTGTTTCCGAGGGCGGCGACACCAGGGCCAATGACCAGCGAAACCGGCGTCTCGCCGCACGCTCACGTCGATGCGACCGCGCATGTCGAAGCCGGAGCCGTCATCGAGGCCGGCGCGGTGATCGGGCCAGGTGCTTCGATCGGCAGCGGCACCGTCATCGCCCCAAATGCGGTTATTGGACAATCCTGCCAGATCGGCCGCGACGGCTATGTCGGTCCAGGAGCCAGCATCCAGTATGCCTTGATCGGCAATCGCGTCATCATTCATGGCGGCGCGAGGATAGGCCAGGATGGTTTTGGGTTCGTCGGCGGGGCCAAGGGGCCTGAGCGCGTGCCGCAGATCGGCCGTGTCGTTATCCAGGACGACGTCGAGATCGGCTCCAACACCACCGTCGATCGCGGCGCCATGTCCGATACGATCATCGGCCAGGGCACCAAGATCGACAATCTCGTGCAGATCGCCCATAACGTCCGCATCGGCCGCAATTGCATAATAGCGGGGCTTTCGGGTATTTCGGGATCCGTGGTGGTGGGTGACAATGTCACCATGGGCGGCGGCGTCGGGCTTGCGGATCACCTGACCATTGGGACAGGGGCCAAGCTTGCCGCCAGAAGTGGATTTATGAGCAATGTCCCTGCAGGCGAGATCTGGGGCGGCTATCCGGCACAGCCGATGGCGGAAGCCATGCGGGAGATAGCCATGCTGCGCAAGCTCGCCAGGACCCGCAAACAGGGCGAGGGAGGCAATGGCTGACATGATCGCGTCGACGACGCTGGAGGCGGTCGACATTATGGGGCTGATGAAGCTCCTGCCGCACCGCTATCCGTTCCTGATGATCGATCGTATCGTCGACATCGATGGCGACGAATCCGCCATCGGCATCAAGAACGTGACCATAAACGAGCCGCATTTTCAGGGCCATTTCCCTGAGCAGCCGGTCATGCCGGGTGTGCTCATCGTCGAGGCGATGGCGCAGACGGCCGGCGCCATCTGTATCCGCAGCCTGGGTACCGAAAAGCCGTCGCTGGTCTATTTCCTGACCATCGACAACGCCAAATTCCGCAAACCGGTGGTTCCCGGCGACCAGTTGAAGATCCATGTCAAGAAAATCAAGAAACGCGGCAACCTGCTCAAATTCGCTTGTGAAGCCATGGTCGACGGCGCCAAGGCGGCCGAGGCCGAGATTTCAGCCATGATGGTCACCAGCGACTGACGATCGAGTGCTTATGAAAATCAAGACATCCATTCATGCTTCCTCCATTGTCGAGGAAGGCGCCCAAATCGGCCAAGGTGCACGCATCGGGCCGTTCTGCCATGTCGGTGCCGATGTGGTGATCGGCGACGACGTCGAACTGGTCAGTCATGTCTCGG
>NZ_RZOM01000311.1:0-5916 GCF_003999175.1 Mesorhizobium sp. M7A.F.Ca.ET.027.03.2.1
ATGCAGGACAGTATCCCTCCCGCCGTTGCCATCAATTGCTCGCTGAAGGCCTCCGGCGACGCGGCCAAGATCGTGCATCAGCGTGCTGAGATTGTTGAGGAAATCGGGATCCTTGGGCTGTAACCGCACCGACTGTTGGATCAGTTCGAGCCGTTCGGCGCTGTCCGCTCGAGTCTGTGTGTGAAGCTCTTCTCTGATCTGTGTTAGTGGGAAACCTGCCGTGTTCTACAGGCCACCCGAGGCTAGGCAAGTACGATGCCGTGCAGGACCCACACCAGCAACCGAGCGGACCCGGGAATAACGCGTCCAAACCCAGCTTCAATTCTGACCCTGTCCACAATAAAGACCAGCCTTTGAACTCACAGCCCTAGCGAGCATGAGCGAGACATCTTAAGCTGTCGACTAGAGGCGCATGGGGACTATCAATGTCATTCAACGAAATATTTAAGCAACCAGCATACACGCTTTTGCGCAAAGCGATAAGCGAACACATAGCGCCACTTACTTTGGTAATAGGTTCCGGCGCGAGTAAACCGGCTGGCCTACCGGATTGGCAGGGTCTCAGACGCCTCATTCAGTTGCATTTGGACAACCTTCGTGATGCCAAATGGGATGAGGATCCCAAGTTTGATGACATAAAATTTCGGGTTGCTAAAGCTTCTGATGACTACTGGTCATTTTTTGATGCCGCGCGTGAACTCCTAACTCCGGCTACCTTTAATGGGATCGTTAGAAATGCTCTAGATATCCCTCACGACATCTCCTCTACGACCTATGAGCGGCTCTTCGAATTGAATCCAAGGGGCGTTGTTACCCTAAATCTAGACAGACTTACGGGCGAGGCTTTCTCGAAATCCAATCAAGGAGAGTACATCCTCCCTATATATGGATTCGACCTCTCAAAGAAATGGCACGTTATAACAGACGAAAGACCATTTCTCGTGTATATACACGGGCACGTCTCCGATTCAGATACATGGGTGCTAACAAAGCATCAATTGAATCAACTTCGGGCAACGAAGGCACACGAACTCTTTCTTTCATACTTATACCTAAATTACACTGTAATATTCTATGGGATAAGCGTAGATGACCTAGCCATATCCGAGAGACTCGTTTCTCTGAAAGAGTCGGGCTTTGAGGCCCCCCGGCTTTTCTGGCTAACAAATCGGAAAGATCAGCAGGCAAGCAAGTGGGCGTCAGATAACAACGTTCAACGTATATTTTATACTGCGAACAAAGATTCCGATCACAGCTCCGTTGTCAACGCGATTGTCAATGATATTAATTCATTCAAGTCACATGATGTTGAAATAGAGCCCACAAGTCCCGCCCGAATTTTCGACACCGAGCTACGCAATAGCGAAGATCCGAGATCTATTGCAAACAAAAATCCAGAGGACGTCCGTAAGATTCTATCGAATCTACTTGCTGAAGAGATAGGTAGTAGCAACGGCTCCGACGTATATGACATCTTTGAAAGATTTTCTGAGAAATATGATTTTGCGATTCAAACTAGATCATTTTATAGAGCCAAAGGAGAATCTGATAGGTATTTTTTTGGATACAAACTCCACTTCCCCGAACTGGGCAAGGGAAATTTTGGATCCGTCTACCTAGCAGAGACAAAGGACGGAGACTTCTTTGCCTTGAAGATAATGCACAGCCACATTTTGCAGGCCAGGGAAATGCTGGGCGGGTTTCGCCGTGGTGTGAATTCAATGAAAATATTGACTATGAATAAAGTGGCTGGCGTCGTGCCGCTTATAGAAGCGTTCGAGATGCCGCCGACTCTTGTGATGAGCCACGTCGCAGGAAACAGTCTAGAGGAGCTATTTTCTGAGATATCTAGGTATTCTTGGCGGTTTAAACTCAAGATAATATCTGGAGTTGCAAGCATTGTTGATTCTTGCCACAAATTGCCCGAAATGGTTCTACATAGAGATATAAAGCCATCTAACATTATGTTGGAAGGTCTTGACTTTGAATCTATGGATTACTCTAATGTATTCGTTCTGGACTTCGACATGTCTTGGCACAAAGGCTCAAGCGAAAAGGACGTCGTTTTTGAGTCTCGGGATGATTTTGGGTACTTGGCACCGGAACAGACAAGCTCCTCAATGGTCAGCTCGGCGCGCTCAACAAAGGTTGATAGTTTTGGGTTGGGAATTACTACATATGCTCTCTTCGGGGGGCAACACCCAATCCCAGGGCAATATATGAGTGAAGCCTGGATGAACAAAATAAGGGCAGCAACCCGGTCAAGGTACGACGGCAACTGGAAATGCTTCCCTGAGCGACTAGCGCGTGCGATTTTTGGAGCTACCACGTTCGAGCAGGAGAGACGATTGGACTTTTCAAGTCTTAAGAGCCGACTAGAGAAGGTGAATTCTACAATCCTCTCTAGTAAAGAGGTAGCGATTGATATTATCGCTGAGGAGATTTTATGTCGTATCGCTGACGGAAGAGAATACCTGTGGGACGACATCCTGGATAAGGGAAAGGTTGGGTTTGTTGACGGCTTTTCTGTTACCATTTCATCCAACATCGGTGACAGGACTGTCACGATTGAGATAGATTACTTGGACAAGGGATCGAAAGCGCACAAAAAAAGGAATGAGCTTCTCGGGCAATGCAAGGAGGATCTTGACATGTTTTGCAGGGATCGAGGATATAACGTTTCCAGAATTAACTTGAATCATGGACTCCTGGGATTTACTTTAACAATTCACAACTGTAGCTCTGTAAAGGGTTGTTTGGAGGTATCGCGAGGCATATTTTCTGCCATCTCTCCGTCTCTTAATATATACTAGATAAATTGGCAGATGCATGCTCGATTAGAGGTACTGATATCCGAAGGTCGCGGCGGCGCTGCGTGTCGGACCTAAGCATCGCAGCGAGTCTATACCGGCACTGCCGTGGAGTTTGGCCGACATAGACCACCTGACTCGAATACGATCGCGCGGAACCGCGAACGCCTCGCAACGTTGGGCCTGCACAGTCCCCTGCAGGAGCCCAAAGATGTCCCTCACCGCCTTTGCCCTCAATTGTTCGCTGAAAGCCTCCTGCGAAAAGGAAAATCCTCCACGACAAGATCATCGCCGATCTGCTCTCAGCCCTGAAACCGCATTGCGTGAAGGGCGAGGTCGTGCGAGCCCTCGATCATGATATCAAGCCTGGCGTGTTCTCCGACTTGGGCAACGGCGACGACTGGCCGAAGCTGCGCGAGAAGATCGTCGTCGCCGATATCTTCATCCTCGCCCTGCCGATCTGGCTGGGTCAACCATCGAGCGTCGCCAAGCGTGTCATGGAGCGCATGGACGCCTTTCTCGACGAGACCGACGAGAAGGGGCGAATGCCGGCACCCAGCAAGGTGGCACTCGTGGCAATCGTCGGCAATGAGGACGGCGCGCATCATTGCCACGCCGCATGCTTCTAGGCGCTCAACGATGTCGGCTTCACCATTCCGGCCATTGGCGGCGTCTACTGGGTCGGTGAAGCCATGGGCGACGTCAACCATGTCGATCTACCGAAGACACCGAAAGCGGTCGCCGGCATGATCGAGATGGCGGCGTCAAATGCTGCTCATTTGGCCGCGCTGCTGAAGGGCAAGGCCTATGTTGGCGTGGATCAGTAGATCGATCCTTGCCTTCTCAGCACGGCCCGTCGCCAACGACGCGATAGTCCGCGGCACGGGCTTCGCAGGAATTGGGGAAGGTGCGCATCTCGCCATGCCGGCGCGCGCACACCGGCGCATATTCGCGGGTGCAGAACGTCTGCTCTTCACCGCCACCGCCGCCACCACCGCCGTCGCGGCACGGACCGTCGCGCACGATGCGGTAGCCGGCCCGGTCGGCAAGACAGGCATTGGCGAAGGTCTGGCGGTCGCCGCCGCGCCGGGCACAGACCGGCTCGTACTGCTTGCTGCAATATTGCGGCTCGGGCCGTGGCGGACGCGGGCGTGGCCCTGGTCCCTCATCGACGACAACGGTGCAGGCGGCAAGAATTGCCGACAGCAACAAGATGACAAAACCCTGCCGCGAAAAGATTGCCGCCAGAAATTTCATGATGATCTCCCACGATCGGTCCCCGGTTACCGATCCTCGCCATTCCCTTGCCAAATGCAACCCCCGTTTGAGCTCGGCAAACGATAACGGCGCCTGGACCGCAAGGGAGGTCAGCGCGCCGCGATGTCTGGCCCATTCGTGGCCCGGCTCTGGCCGATGACCCGGCCGGCAAGCAAGCCTATGCCGAGCCCATCGATGCTCAGGTCAGTCGATTGATGCGTCGGGATGCGCCAGTACGGCGGCCCGCGGCGGTATCTTGCAACCATCACGTTTCCGTGCGATAAATTCCGTGTTCGGGCATTTGCGACCCGGAGAGCGGAACGTTTTGGACGACCTTTCCCCGATACTGTGAATCTCTGACGGCCCCGTTTTCGGCGGGGGGTTTGACCATGCGCCAATGCATGACTGCCGAAGCAACCACCGGGAACTGCCCTTTGCGCCAGGCGGCGGGCGGGACCACCAAAGACTGAACGGGTGAAGGAGTTTCCCCAATGGCCCAGACCGGCACCGTTAAATTCTTCAACGCGACCAAAGGCTTCGGTTTCATCACGCCCGATGGTGGCGCCAAGGATGTGTTCGTCCATATCTCCGCGATCGAAGCCTCCGGCTTGCGCACGCTCGTCGACGGCCAGAAGGTCACCTTCGACGTCGAGCCGGACCGCATGGGCAAGGGCCCCAAGGCCGTCAACCTCCGCGCAGCCTGACCCATCGGCGCGCCGCATGTCACTCGGACGTGCGACGGAGGCTCCATGCCTGCACCTGGCCTGGAGAGGGATCTGAATTTTGAAAGGCGCGGCGATCTTCGTCGCGCCTTTTCCTTATCGAAGGCGCGGGCCGGTGATGTCGCCCAAGCCGCCAGGTTCTGGGCAACGACTTGCATAAAAACAAAGACCCAAAGCGTGCCCCAACGTGCTTTAGACGCCCGCAAAACTTTCTCTTGCCGATGACGCTAAAATAAAGGACAAATTTCCACTCGGGCATTTGCCGGCCCGAGACTGGAGTTTATGGGACAAAGGAGCTTCCCATGCCGCAGACCGGCACCGTCAAATTCTTCAACCATGCCAAGGGCTTCGGCTTCATCACGCCCGATGATGGCGCGAAGGATGTTTTCGTCCATATTTCAGCCGTGCAGGCGTCCGGCCTTCCCGGCCTGGAGGATGGCCAGAAAGTGTCGTTCGACACCGAGCCGGACAAGCGCGGCAAGGGACCCAAGGCCGTCAACCTGTCGGTCGGCTGAGCCGGCTTGGACCGGCGATGGTTTTCGCTCCCTGGAGGGTGTGTGACCTTTGGCGCCTGTTTTGAATAAATTCGTTGAAATCCGTTCAGCCCCCGTTCAGCCACGGTTGCATATTAGTCTTTGGTAAAGCCGGACCGCATCCCCGAAACTACACGGGCCGGCACGAAGGAGACCGAGATGAACCGAATTTTCAAGACCGCCGTCCTGGCCGCTGCCGTGGTCGCCACCACGCTTTCGGCCTTGCCCGCCGCCAACGCACGTGATTGGCGCCGCCATCATGGCCATCATGGCAACGGCGATGCCATTGCCGCCGGCGTGCTCGGCCTCGCGGCCGGTGCGCTGATCGGTGGCGCATTGGCCAATGACCGCCCGCCGCCCGACGCTGACCGCTACTACGATGACGGTTACTACGATCGTGACGTGGTGGTGCGCCCGGCCCCAGTCCGCCGTTACTATGCGGAGCCGCGGGTGGTCTACGCTGATCTTTATGCCGAGCCGTTGACGAGTGATTGGTACGAATACTGCTCTTACCGCTACCGCACCTTCAATTCCCGCACCGGCACGTTCACCGGCAATGACGGCGAACAGCATTTCTGCACGGCGAACTAAACC
>NZ_RZOM01000312.1:0-5891 GCF_003999175.1 Mesorhizobium sp. M7A.F.Ca.ET.027.03.2.1
GGCTGCTACCGGTGTTTGTGCTTGCCTGCGCAAAGTGAACGTGTGTCGGTATTTCGGAAATCGACAGCGTATGGCTTTGCTCGCCACCGCGCTCGCCTAGTGTGTGACCGCTCCCAACGTGGATCGGGATACGTCCCCTATAATCGGGCAGCGCGAAATTGACTTGGCCGTCACCGCCGAAAGTGGTTCCGAGCAGTGAAAATAGCGCCTGGTTCTGGTTGATCGGCAAAAGCTGCCCGTTACAGAGCGCCCAACCCTTGGGCGGGAAGACAAAGGACATAATCCTGATTTCCGATAGAAATGGCTCGGCCATGTCTCGCGCCCTCATTAGATATCAGAAGAATACACGGAACGACATAGAAGTCTACTTGGGTTTCTAACAAACCAGGTACTATTATAAAATAATAGACAGTATTTTAATAACGAGAGGCGCAGGAAGGCAGTGTATGCCCAAGGTTGTAGATCGTCGCACCAAATGGTGGCCTTTCTACCTCATCAACGTAGCCATCATGGGAACGGCGGCGTGGCAAGCCCGGTAAATCCGCTCGTTTGCGCCGTCGCGGTAGATGCAGAAACAACTGTATTGCGGCCGTTCAGATAAGCGATCACGGCAGCAGTATCCATGGCGCCCCCAGCATAGCCGCTAAGGTTGATCGTCCCGTTGTTGCGCTGACGTACCCGGATGTCACCAGCCGCCATGGTGCCGCCAAGCGAATGCGTAAAGATGTTCGCGAGCGCGCCGGCGCCGCCTATGCTCAGATCGACGGATGCACCATTTCCCTCCGGGTCCGTGACGGCTGACTGGACGAGAATGCCAGCAACTGCATCTCCGGTCCCATCCAGTTTGATGTCAATCGCGTTGCCGGTTATCTGGGCCAGGATGCTGCCGGCGCCGTCCTGTCCGGCCTGGACAAGGATGGCGCGTTGCGTGCCGGCATAGTCGATGGAGTTGTTTTTGATTCCGACCCGCATGGCGCCGCCGCCGGCATTGAATACGGATATGCCATCCGCTATCAGCCCGTTTGCGACCGTGATGGTATTGCTTTCAATTCGAGCGTCAAAAGTAAAGCCGTTGTCGAACGCCGACCCGAGCAGGCTCACCACGACGAAGTCGCCTGCCGCCGTGCTGCTCAGCGTGTTGCCGGTGGCGACGAGGCTCACATCGCTGTTGTCCCCGGCGCTGACGGACAGCTGATCGTTGTTGCTGCTCGAAGTGCTGTTGATGACGTTCAGGTTCATTGTGGAGTTGTCGAATGCATCGGCGACGATGCCACCGCTGAAGTTGTTGCTCGAATTGGCACCCGAGAAGTTGATCGTGGCGTTCGACGTTCCACGGATGCCGAACAGATACCCGCTGCCAAGCACGGCGCCAGTCGAGCTGCCGCCTGAAATCGTCAGCGCGAGCGTGCCGGACTGGGTCTGCAGCTGGAAGTTGTCGTCGCCGCTGCCTGTGATCGTGGTGTTGGTGACCGCGCTGGTGCCGGACATGTTGTAGAAATGGATGCCATCTTCGTCCGCTCCATTGCCCGCATTCGATATGCTGCTGTTGCTGAGCGTGAAGTTCGAAACGGTATTGCCGTTGATGCCTTGCTCGGCGCCGCCCGAAATGGCGATCCGATCCAGCGTCGCCGTAGAGACGTTTTGAAGGTGGATGGCCGCGTTGGTCGTGAGGTTGTCACCGGTCGAAAGCCCCGAATTGTCGGCATCGAGATCGTCGGTGCCGGCATTGGTGAAATTCATGTTCTTCAGCGTGATGTTGCTCGCGCTGATGAAACTGGCGCCGCGCCCGGTTGTGTTCTGAATTGTGCCGCCCGAGCCGGCGGTGGTGCCGACACCTGTAACGGTCAATCCACCCGAGCCTGTATTGTTGAGCACGATGCCGTTGGTGCCGCCATTCGCCGAAATGCTCTGGAAATTAAGCCCGCTGGCGCCGATCATCGTGTTGACGACGTTGAGCGCCGTGCCTGTGCCGGAGGTGATCGTGTTGCCGGTGCCCTGCACCGTCACCGTGCCGCCGCCCGTGGCGCTGAAGCCGCCGCCGCTCGTTGTGTTGATAACCAGCCCGCCATTGGTGAAGTTGATGGCCGCGCCGGGGTTGCTGGTCAGGATGACGGCGGCGTTGACGCCGGTCGAGAGAGTCTTGATCGCGCCGCCGAAGTTGATCGTGCCGCCGGCGTTGCTGAGCACGGCAATGCCCAGCCCGCCGTCGTTGCGAGTGATCGTGCTGGCGCTGTCGAAATTGACCGAGCCGCCGGCCATGCCGCGGATGTTGGCGACATTGCCGCCAGGGTTGGTGATGTCGACATTGTTCAGGTTGACGACCGCGCTGACGTCGTCATTGCCTGGCGTGCCCTGGTCGCCATCGACGACGAAGGCATTGTTCGCAGCCCCCGCGTCGGTCTGGATGGCGACATTGTTGAAAGTGTAGGTGCCGGTCGCATTGTTGGTCGAATCGCCGAGAATGGTGATGCCGGCCGTGCCCGTCAGGCTGGCATTGTTGACGGTGACGCTGCCCGCCGCGCCGTCGATCACGATGCCGGTGCCGCCGGTGTCGTTGAGCCCGTTCGCCACGGCAGTGGTGAAATTCACCGAACCGCCGGCGGTGTCGGCGACGACGATCATGCGCTGGCCGGCGGTGGCTTGCGTGATCGTGCCGGCATAGGTGACGGTGGCGGTGCCGCCATTGACGTTGAACGCCGTGCCGCTGGGGCTGATGATCGAGGTGCCGGTGCCGAAATTGAACGTGCCGCCCGAGCCGTTGAGGATGTCGACGCTGGCATTGCCGCCATTCAGCGTCGTCGTGCCGACGAAACTGTAGATGCCGTCCGCATTGTCGAACTGCAGGCCGGTGCCGTTCGTCGCCGACAGCGTACCGGTGGCGAAGTTGAGCGTGCCGCTGTGCCCGCCCGCGACGCTGACCAGGGTGGCATTGTTCGACTGGCTGACATTGCCGGTATAGTTGAGGTTGGCGGTGCCGCCGCTGACAGCGATGGTTGCCGCGCTGCCGCCGACCAGCGTGCCGGCGCCGAGATTGATCGTCCCCAACCCGATGACGTTGGTGAGGACGACGGCGCTGTTGCCGCCGGCGCCGTTGCTGGTCGAGGAAAAATTCATGCCGGTGGCCGCGACCGTGACGCCGCTCAGGTTCATCGCCACACCGGTGCCCGTGGCGATGGAGTTGCCCACGCCGGTGACGCTGATCGTGCCGGAGCCCGTGGCATTGAAGCCGGCGCCTGCCGAGGTCACGATCGCCAGACCGCCGCCGTTGAAATTGACCGTCACCGGGGCGCTGTTGCCGGCAATATCGACGCCAAGCCCGCCGCTGCTCATGCCGATGGCGTAGCTGGCGCCGCTGATGTTGTAGGTGCCGCCGGTGTTGGCGGTGATCGATATGCCGGTGTTCCCGCCGGTAAAGCTGTTCGAGGCGCCGGACACCGTCACCGTGCCGCCTGCATTGTTGTTCAGCGATACGCCCAGCCCGCTGGCCGTCAGATTGCCACTCAGGGCGACGAGGCCGGCGCCGGCAAGCCGGCTCTGGACATTCAGCGCCGGACTGAATGCGCCCGAATTGTTGACCGTGCCCGAATAGCTCACGGCAGCCGTGCCGCCGACGACATTGAACGACGCGCCCGTTGCGCCACTCAGCGCACCAGTTCCAAGTCCAACAATACCCGTGACATCGGTCAGGCTGACATTGTTGATGCCACCGGCCGACGAGGTCGAATCGAGCGCGATGGTGGCGGCGACACCGGAGAGATTGATCGCTGTGCCGCCGGTTGCGTTCACCGTCTGGGCGGCAGCCGTAGCGGTGATGCCCATCGTGCCGCCGGTGGCGAGAATGCCGGTGCCGGCGGTGGTGTCGATGGTCAAGCCGTTGGTGAAGCTGGTTGTGCCGCCGGCCTGCGAGAGACCAACGCCGCTGGTCGTGTCGATGTTGGCGAGGCCGGTGACGTTGAGCGTGCCGGTCTGGACTCGGATGCCGCCGCCTGTGTTGGGGACGGTGGCATTGTTCACCGTCACCGTGTTGAAGTTGAAGGTGCCGGTGTTGGTGTTGACGGCATCGATGCCAAAGCCTGTCGTGTTGCCGATGGCGGTCGCGCCAGTAACGGTGAAGGTACCAGCGACGCCGTCGAAGATGATGCCGCTCGCGCCGCCACTGGCGTTTACGGTGGCAAACGTCATGTTGACGGTCAGCGGATCGAGATCGAACGCCGCGCCGTTGGTGGTGGTGACCACGCCACCGGTGTTGTTCAGCGTGAAGGTGGTGGTTTTGGTGTTGGCGATGACACCGGTGCCGCCATTGTTGGCAAGGCTGAGCGTGCCTAGATTAAGGGTACCGCTGGTGTTGGTGAAACTGAGGCCATTGCCCTGGACGCGAGCGCCTGGGTTACCGATGCCGAGCGTGCCGGCGCTGACGGTGCCGCCGGCGCCGTCGGAATCGAAGCGGACATTGCTGAAGGCGATGCCGCCACTGCCGGCGCCCCCGGTCACCGTATTGCCGGCAAACGACCTGATCGCGATTGAATTCAGGTCGGCATCGATGTTCTGGCCGTTGAACGACGCAGCCAGGCCGGATGCGGTCGACCTGAGCGTGTTGCCGTCGATCGAAAGCAGAAGCGTATTGGCCGGAGCTCCCGTGGTGGAGAAATCGAGCGCGTTGCCGCCGGCGGTGATGGTGTTGTTCCTGACGATGAAACTGGAGGCGCCGGTCGCGTTGGCGGCAACGCCCGAACCGGAACCGAGATTGCTGACGATCAGGTTCTGGATGCCGCCTGTGAAGATGCCGCTGCCTGATGTCGCCAGATTGATGACCTGCGTGGCGTTATTGCTCTGCAGGACCGGCCGCAGCGTGTCGATGCCCGCCGGCGCCGCGATGATCGGCGAATTCTGCACCGTGGTGAAGTGGAACGCCGGCGACGCGCCGGCGCTGGTGTCGACCCCGAGCTGCGAGACATCGATCGCCGCGTCGTTGCTCTTGAAGGCGAGCAGCACCTGTCCGTCATCGAGCTGGAACGACGTCGCGCCGAGGTCGATCGTCGCCTGGCCGCCATCGACGTTCTTGTCGATCAGCACAATGACATTGGCCGAAGACGTCTGGGCGTTGGCGTAGGTGCCTGGATTGAGCAGACTGCCGTCGCCAAGGGCGGTGGCATCGGCCGTGACATAGTAGACCTTGTAGGAAGACAGGTTCGAAATGTCGCCATCGAAATTGACGTCGTTGAAATTGTAGTCGCCGTTGGTCGGCAAAGTGTCGGTGGCGTGGATGACCTGGCCGCCTGTGGTCTTGATCGACGATTCGGCCGGGCCGGCGCCGTCGCCGAACACGAGCTGGGCGTTGGTGGCGCTGGAGAACTGGACGCCATAGCCGACATTGTCGATCTTGGAGGTCTGTCCCGCCGGATTGTTGTTGACCGTGTCGCCGAGCTGGATCGTGCCGGTGCCGGTCGTGTCGGCCATGTCGATGCCGATCGTGCCGGCAAAACCGCCGCCGTCGACGTCGAAATCGCCAGCGGTGATGTTGCTCGCGCCGAGCGACGCGCCGTTGAGGTCGAGACCGATGGTGTTCGCCGCGCCAAGCCCGATGTTCAGGCTGGCGAAATTCAACGTCGAGCCGAGCGTGCCGGAAATGTCGACACCGCGCGCATTGGCACCGGTGATGCCTAGCAGGTTGACCGTGCCGAGATCGATTACGCCGCCGCTGACATTGTTGAGCGATATGCCGGTCGCCGCGCCATTGACCGAAATCGTATCGAACTTGATACCACCGGCGCCGACCGTCGCGCCTTTCGCCCCGGCGACGACCGCCGTCGCGTCGCCAAGCTTCAGCGCCGTGCCGCCGTTCGTGGTCGTGATGGTGTTGCCGGCGCCGGTGACGCTGACTGTTCCCGAAC
>NZ_RZOM01000313.1:0-5881 GCF_003999175.1 Mesorhizobium sp. M7A.F.Ca.ET.027.03.2.1
TGCCTACCTGTTCGGGCTTACGCTCCAGGCTTGCCTCCGCTACCGAAGCAGTGGCAAACTGGGCGGGCCGCGTGATCCAGCCAGGAGCGCGGCCAAACCGAGGAAACACCGATGAGACGTCTTGCCATCCTGACCGCAGTCGCGTCTGTGCTTTATGCCGACGTCGCCAGCGCCCAATACAACCAGGCTGCCTGCATCATGTTCGAGAACGGGAATTTTCGCGGGCGGTCCATCGGCATGGGCGCCGAGGATTCCGTAAATTTTCGTGGCGGCCAGTTCTGGAATGACCGTGTGTCGTCGGTGATCGTTCGCCGCGGCTGCACGCTCGTGGCCTATGAGGATTCTCGGATGGGCGGCCGCTCGATCGAGATCACGCGCAGGATCCGCAATTTGGGCGGCAGTGACTGGAACGACCGTATCTCCTCGGCGGAATGCACCTGCGACGACTACTGAGGTTCAGGCGGCGGAGCGCAGACCGATTACGTGTGCCTCAAAGGTTCCGTAAATCCTTTACAAGCACATAGAGGTGTAGCGGGTCGGTTGGGGATTGAATGAAACCATAACGCTCGTAAAAGGCGCGGGCGTTGTGATCCTTGGCATGTACGGTCACCGCGCGGATGCCTGCAATGTCAGCCGCCTGCAGGCTGCGCAGGATGGCATCGCGCAGCATTCCGCCGCCAACGCCTTTGCCCTGCCAGTTCAGGCTGACCGCGAGACGCGCCAGCAGCATTATCGGAACCGGATGGCGCGCAAGGCCTTTCGTCAACCGCTCGGGCGCACCATCATAGGCGACTTCACCAACCACGAGCGTATAGAAGCCGACCACATCTTCGCCGGAGAGACCAATATAGGTTTGCGAAGCATTTGCTTGCTGGTTTTGAAGTGCGTACCTGGCGAGAAACCTGTTGAGCGGCAGTTCGCCGCAATCGAACACATCCACCAGATGCGTGCGAGCCAGTTTCTCGATACGAAACCGGCTCACGCTGGATCGCGGCCGGAAAAGATGCTCGGTTCACTCAGCAGGCGCTTCAGGCGCGGAAGATCTCGCGTGGGGGCATCCAGCGCCGCCATGAACGCAGCCCATTTTTCTGCGTCGAGGGAGAAGCTGTGTCGGTCCGCCAGTGTTTCCTCGGCGCGCCCAAGTGCACTTTCAAGGACAAAATCACTCAGCGAACGGCGTTCAACGGCGGCTGCGGTCGCGAGCGTCCGCTTTGCTTCGACGGTAAGACGCAAGTCCAGTTTTTCGGATCGAGTCGTTCTCGTGGTCATGTGACACCTTTCGACATAAGGATATCACATTTTGCCAGACAATGTCATGACAATTCTCTAAGGGATATCGGATCAGGCCGCCAGCAGCTGCTTGCGGTCGACGCGCTCCTGTTGCGGCGAGCGGGCGTAGAGTTCTCGGTAGCATTTGGAGAAATGCGAGGCCGAGACGAAGCCGCAGGCGACCGCCACCTCGACCACCGGCATCGACGACTGGATTAGCAGATGCCTGGCGCGGTCGAGCCGGATTTCCAGATAGTAGCGGGCAGGGGAGCGCCCCATCTCGGTGCGGAACAGCCGTTCGATCTGGCGGCGCGACAGGTCGACATGGTCGGCGATCTCGATCAGTGACAGCGGCTCCGACAGATTGCCCTCCATCAGTTCGATGATGGTCAGCACTTTCGAGTTCTGGACGCCGAGGCGGGCGCGAAGTGGCAGGCGCTGGCGGTCGGTGGGGCTGCGCACGCGGTCGGTCAGCACCTGCTCGCAGACGCGGTTGACGAGGTTCTCGTCAAAGTCGTCGCCGATCAGCTTCAGCATCATGTCGAGTGCGGCGGTGCCACCGGCGCAGGTGTAGATGTTCTGGTCGATCTCGAAGAGGTCGGCAAAGACGTTGGCCTTCGGGAACGCTTCGGAAAAGCCCGGCAGGTTCTCCCAGTGGATGGCGCAGCGTTTGTTGGACAGCAGGCCGGCGGCGGCGAGGATATGCGCGCCGGTGCACAGGCCGCCGACGGCGACGCCGCGATTGTATTCCTCGCGCAGCCAGGCGAAGGCGGACTTGTTCTGGTAGCGCTCGACATTGATGCCGCTGCAGACGATGGCCATATTCGGCCGGTCGGGACCTGCCATCTTCTTGCGTTCATCCTCGAGCGACGTGTTGACCGCGCATTCGACCCCGTTCGAGGCGCGCACCGGCTTGCCGTCGATGCTGGCGAGGCGCCAGCGATAGGCCTCGTAGCCGAGCATGCGATTGGCCGAACGCAACGGGTCGAGCGCGGTCGCAAAAGCGATCATGGTGAAATCGGGAATAAGGAAGAATACAAACGATCGCTTGATCGGATGCTTTACGGCGTTCAAGGGAACCTCACACAGCCATGGCGCGAACAGGATGTCGCGAATAGCATAGCGACATCAGGAAAAACCATGTCTGTCAATCGGCTACGCCGCTACGACAAGATTAAATTTGCGACATGGGTCGCAAATGGGCAATCGGCGTGCAGCGAGCCCTGGAAGTGGCACGAACTGTTCAAGGGACGGGCAACGTACTGCCTGCGCGCAAAACAAAAACGCCGCTTGGCTGGAGCCAGGCGGCGTTACAGTTTTAAAGCAGCGGCAGGGATGCGCTGCCCCTAAAATCTTCAGGCGACGAAGCCGAGGCGCGCCGCATTCATGGCGCCGGTCTGGCCGGGCATAGTGTTGGCGAGACGCTGACGCTCGAGAGCGGTGGTCAGGTTCATTTCGCGGCGGGCAAAGAGGCGTGCAAAAAGCTTCATAATCATCTCCATTTGTTGCTCAGACGGGTCGCCTTCGCTTGATGGAGTGGGGCAGCTCGTTTGCTGGCGCCGATATAGGCTTGTGTAAGCAGAAACTAAATCGCAAAAGCGAAGTGCTTGATATGAAATGCGACATCGGTTGCGACAGATTTGGGCAAGGTGCCCAAAATTTGCGGTTATTTACAAGGCATTAATTGGAAACAGGAGCTGCTATGCGGCTTTCTCATATGCGTCATGCGCTGGAAACATGGCTCTAAAAATTCATTTGAGTGCAAATAAAATAGAGAAGGCCTGCCGGGCGGTTTGCGCGGCAGGCCTTCAGCACATGGTACACACGATCTACTTTGCTCCAGCCCAGGATCCGACGCCGTTGCGAGTACCGGTCTTGGTATCGGAAGCTTCAGGCCAGCCGATGTCCTTCTGCAGTTCGATCGGCAGGGAGCGGATAGCGCGTTCAGTCTGGTAGCGGGCGCGCGCCGCGCTGAATTCGGTCGCGATGCGACCAAGGGACGACAGGATAGACATCTCTTTCTCCTTTAGGTTGGCTAGTGCCAGACAGCGAGTTGGCTACTGCGGGTTTGTTTCAACTTCATTTCGTGTCGAATGCAGGTCTGTGTCGAGGTCGTTTCATGGCTGCTTGTGGCAGCTACTGCTTCGATGGAGTTGACTATCCTCCCAATCTGATGTTCAATCAAACGAAATGGAATGATGTTTTGTATCAGAAAAATTGAAGGTCGGTTGCCATGAACGCCCCGCTCAATCATCCGCTGCCGCTGCTCGATCTCGATGTTTTGCGCACGTTCGTGGCGATTGCCGAGACCGGCAGCTTCACCACCGCCGCCAATGCCGTGTTCCGCACGCCGTCAGCCGTTTCCATGCAGATCAAGAAGCTCGAGGACATTCTCGGCCGCTCCGTGTTCGCGCGCGACGCTCGCTCGGTGTCGCTGACGACGGATGGCGAGATGCTGCTCGGCTATGCCCGCCGACTGCTGTCCATCAATCGCGAGGTGGTGTCGAAGTTCATCATTCCCGAGATTGTCGGTGTGGTGCGGCTTGGCTCGCCGGACGATTACGGTGAGCGCGTGCTGCCGCATGTGCTGAAGCGTTTTGCGCAGTCGCATCCGTCGATCGCCGTCGACGTCACCATCGACCAGAGCAGCAATCTGCGCCGGCGCATGGACGACCGGGCGCTCGACATCACGCTGCTGACCAATTCCTACAAGACCAGCGCGCTCGGCGCCGAGGTGCTGCTGACCGAGCCGATCGTCTGGGCCGGTGCCAAGGGCGGCTGCGCGCATCTGCGCGAGCCGCTGCCGGTGTCGCTGTGGGAAGAGGGCTGCGCCTGGCGTGCCGGGGCGCTCGATGCGCTTGGCCGCGAGGGCCGCAACTACCGCATCGCCTATATGAGCGCGCACACGGCCGGCCAGCGCGCCGCGATCATGTCCGATCTCGCCGTGGCGCCGTTGCCGAAGTCGTTCCTCGGCAATGACATGGTCGAACTCTGCCCGAAGGACGGCATGCCCGACATCGGGACCTACAATCTGGCGATGGTGGTGGCGCCGGATGCCAGTGCCCCGGTCAAGGCCGTTGCCGACCACATCCGCGCGACCTTCGAAGTCTTCCGGGAAACCGGAAAGTTCTGATCCGGCCGATAAGGATGATAGTATAGAGCTACTCCGCCGCTTCGGCGGGGCGCTGTTCAGGCCTTACTCTCGTATCGTGCACGATCCGGCTCTCCCCGAGAAAGGCGACGATGCGCTCGCGGGCGCGCCGGGCTTCCGGCATGTCAATCAGCGGCCAGACGTGGAACATGCCTTCCTCATAGACAAGATCGATTTCAACGCCGGCTGCGCGGGCTTTTTCGGCGAAGATCAGATTGTCGGGAGTCAAAAGATCGCGCGAGCCGGTCAAAAGCAGCGTTCTTGGCAGCACGGACAGATCTCCGTAGACCGGGCTGATGTGCCAGTCGCTGGGATCGATGCCGGCACTGTACAGGCGAATCGCCTCCCTTCCGCCAGCTATGCCCAGCCAAGGGTCGTTGCGTTCCGCCTCGAACACTGCGGGGTTGGTGAGCGACACGTCGAGACCCGGCGAAATGAGCACATGCCGCGACGGCAGGGGCAGTCCTTCTTCGGCGACCATCATGGTCAGCACCACAGCCATATTGCCGCCGGCGGAATCGCCCATGAAGACGATGTCTTCGGCTTCCGTCTCGGCGAGCATCTGCCGGTAGACATCGCCAACCATTCCGAACATGGCATGGAAATCGTGTTCGGGAGCGATTGGATAGATCGGCACCGTGATCCCGTAGCCCAGCCGATCCGCCATCTCGGCGATCAAGTGCCAATGATAGGGCGTGATCTCAAAGACATAGGCGCCGCCGTGCAAGTAAAGAATCCGCTTCTGCTCGCCGTCTCTGGGAGCGATTTCGTAGACCGGAAAGCCATCTACGGTGTGTGTCTGGATGTCGAGACGCTGATGCAGCGAGGCAGGGGGTTGGTGGTTCTCGGTCTTGCGCGCGGCCGCGATCCAGCGCTGCAGATTTTCCGGACTGGCAAATGCCTGCTTACGGCTGTGCCGCAGGACGAAAGACACGACATGGCTTTTCAAACTTGGCATGCGGATACACGAACTTCGGCAAAGCCGACTAAGAGAACCCCCACTATCTTCGAAGATCGTGCCGTGGCCGAAAATGTCAAGATTTGCGCCGTATCTACACGGTGGTGTGATCCGCGCCGCGGTGCTCAGCGACGTGGTAGAAGTGCGGCACGCAGCCGGTTGCTGGTGGTCGCCGGGGACATGCGAGATCCCCGACGCATGCCGAGCAATTTGCATTTGTCGGCGAAGGTCATCAGCGCGCGGCGCTCCAGATCGTGTTGATAAGTGCGGCCTTTTCGCTGGATCGCGGCGATACCGGCCAGCCGATATCCTTCTGGATTTCGGGCGGCAGGCTGTTCAACAGGCGTCGCGCCTTGCTGCGGTCGTGAGCATTCTTGATGGCCGTGCCATAGCGGCCGAGGTTTTCGAGCATTGACATCGTTGTCTCCTCTGGAGCGTTGCGGCGGCTGGAAAGATATCTCCAGCCTGCCATTCGATGCCGGTTGAATGCGCCTGCCATGTAT
>NZ_RZOM01000314.1:0-5881 GCF_003999175.1 Mesorhizobium sp. M7A.F.Ca.ET.027.03.2.1
GATGGGCGGCGGCAAGGTCATCATGTGGGCGATGCGCATGGAACAGACCACCAGCCTCTATTCCAACTGGGGCGCGGGTGCAGCACTCGGCGTGGTGCTGCTGGTGGTCACGCTGGCGCTTCTCGGCCTGTTCCAGTGGCTGCTCGGCGCGCGCGCCACAGGTGTGTGGAGTTCGCGATGAGCGAGGATTTTGGCCTGCCTATCTCGCACCGGCAACGGCTGTGGCTCTATTGCCTCGGCGGCCTCGTGCTTCTGTTCCTGATCGCGCCGTCGATCATCATCGTCATCATGTCGTTTTCGGACTCGACGCTGCTGCAATTCCCGCCGCAGCAATGGTCGCTGCGCTGGTACCAGACCTATTTCGGGTCGCTGGAATGGCGTGACGCCACGATCGTCTCGGTCAAGGTGGCTGTCATGACGGTGCTGGTAGCGACACCGCTCGGGACCGCGGCCGCCTATGCCATCAACCGGGGCACGCTGCGCTTCAATGGCACCATCAACGCGCTGCTGACGGCGTCGCTGATCGTCCCGGTGATCCTGATCGGAATCGGCACCTTCTTCCTCTATGCGCGCATCGGGCTCAACAACACGCTGACCGGCCTGGTCATCGCGCACACGGTGCAGGCGCTGCCGCTGGTGGTGCTGACCGTGCTTTCCGGGCTGCGCTCCTACGACATGAACCAGGAGCGGGTGGCGCGCAGCCTCGGCGCCGGCCGCGTCGCCGCCTTCTGGCAGGTGACGATGCCGCAGATCCGCTTCTCGATCGTCTCGGGCGCGCTGTTTGCCTTCATCACCTCCTTTGACGAAGTGGTGGTTTCGCTGTTCATATCGGGCGGCGAGACCACGACATTGACGCGCCGCATGTTCAATGCGCTGCGCGATCAGATCGACCCGACGATCGCCGCCATCTCGACCTGCCTGATCGTGCTCTCGGTCGTGCTGTTGTCGGTTGCGCAGATCTTCGGCCGGCGGCATTGATTCACCAGACGAATTCGCAGAAGTGACCCATGGGATATCCAGACAGAATGCGTGATTTCCAGTTTCCCGGCCGCTCGCCGGTTCGTGCCACCGAGGCGGTTGCCGCGACCTCGCATCCGCTTGCAACCCTTGCGGCCATCGACATGCTGCGCTCAGGCGGCAATGCCATGGATGCCGCGGTCTGCGCCGCCGCCGTGCAGGGCGTGGTCGAGCCGCAATCGACAGGCATCGGCGGCGACTGCTTCGTGCTCTATTCTCCCGGGGGACAAGGCAATGTGCTGGCCTTCAATGGGTCCGGCCGCGCGCCTGCCAGGGCGACAGTCGACTGGTACCGCGAGAAAGGCTTCGACCGCATCCCGTTGCAGGGGCCGCATGCGGTCACCGTGCCGGGTGCCGTCGACGCCTGGAGCCGCCTGCTCGAAGACCATGGCCGCAAGGGCCTTGCCGAGACGCTGGCGCCGGCCATCCACTATGCCGAGAACGGCTATGTCGTGCACGACCGCGTCGCCTTCGACTGGGCCGAGCCGGAAACCGACCTGTCGGCCGACGAGCATGCCGCCCGTATCTTCCTGCCCGGCGGCAAGGCGCCGAAGGCGGGTGACGTCCACCGGCAGCCGGAACTGGCGGAGACCTTGCGCATCATCGCCAAACACGGCCGGTCCGGTTTCTACGAGGGCGCGGTCGCCGACGATATGGTGAGCCGGCTCAACGAATTGGGCGGACTTCATACGGCCGAGGATTTCGCCGCGACCAGAGGCGACTATGTGGCGCCGGTCAGCACCTCCTATGGCGGCCATGACATCCACCAGATGCCGCCGAACAATCAGGGGCTGACGGCGCTTTTGATGCTCAATTTGCTGTCGGGCTTCGAGCTCGGCGGGCTCGACCCCAATGGCGCCGAGCGCCTGCATCTGGAGATCGAGGCCGGGCGCCTGGCCTATCGCGACCGCGACCGCTATGTCGGCGACCAGGACCATGTCCCAGTGCCCGTGAAGCAGCTCCTGTCCGGCGCCTATGCCGACCGGCTGCGCGCCGAGATCGACCGCGACCGCGCCATGACGCATCTGCCGCGCGTGGAGCTGCCCGGCAGTGACACGGTCTACATCTCCATCGTCGACCGCGACCGCAACGCGGTCTCCTTCATCAACTCGACCTATTATTCGTTCGGCAGCGGCGTCGTCGGCCCGAAGACCGGTGTCGTGCTGCAGAACCGTGGTTCCAGCTTCCGCCTCGACCCGGCGCATCCGAACGCGATCGCACCGGGCAAGCGGCCGATGCACACGATCATGCCGGGCATGGCGACGAAGAACGGCCGCGTGGTGATGCCGTTCGGGGTCATGGGCGGCGGCTATCAGCCGTTCGGCCATGTCCATCTGCTGACCAACATGATCGACTTCGGCATGGACCCGCAGCAGGCGCTGGATGCGCCGAGGGTGTTTTACAATGATGACACCGTGGAGGCCGAGCGTGGCGTTCCCACCGAGGCGATCGAGGGCCTGCGCCGGCGCGGCCACCGCATCGCCGAACCGCATCACCCGCTGGGCGGCGGGCAGGTGGTGCTGATCGACTGGGAGAAGGGGACGCTGACCGGCGCTTCCGATTCGCGCAAGGATGGTTTGGCGCTTGGCTACTGAGGCGATCCGTTGTCCAATGGCGTATCCGTATCGAGGCAAGCCCGTCAGAAGGGCTCCCGCCAGTAGTCGTTCGAAATCCAGCCGGTGATCATGACCCAAACTGAAACCCACGCAGATCTCTCCCGCCGTCTCGCCGCCGGCGCCGACGATGCGCCCGCCATCCTGGCACCCGACAGGGCGACGCTCAGCCATGGCGGATTGCGCAGCCTGATCGCCGATACTGCAAAACAGCTGCATGCGCGCGGCATCGGCCGCGGCGACAGGGTGGCGATCGTGCTGCCGAACGGGCCTGAGATGGCCACCGCCTTCGTCGCCGTCGCGGCCGCCGCCTCGACGGCACCGCTCAACCCCGCCTACCGGGCCGACGAGCTGGATTTCTACCTGACCGACATCGGCGCCAAGGCGATCCTTGTCGGGGAGGGCGAGACCGGACCGGCTGTGACGGTGGCCGAACGCCTCGGCATCGGCGTGCTGCGGCTTATCGTGCAGCCCGGCACACCCGCCGGCAGCTTCATGATCGAGGGCGCAGCGATCGGACCGCAGGCCGCGCCCGACATGGCGCAAGACAGCGACATTGCGCTGCTGCTGCATACCTCCGGCACGACATCGCGTCCAAAACTGGTGCCGCTCAGCCATGCAAACATCGCGGCCTCGGCTGCCCATATCGGCGGCACGCTTGGCCTGACGGCAGATGACCGTTGCCTCAACATCATGCCGCTGTTCCACATCCACGGCCTGATCGCGGCCGTGCTGTCGTCGCTGGCTGCCGGTGGCAGCATCTACTGCACGCCGGGTTTCAACGCGCTGCGCTTTTTCCAGTGGCTGAGCGAGGCGCAGCCGAGCTGGTACACGGCGGTGCCGACCATGCATCAGGCGATCCTGCCCCGCGCGGAACGCAACACCGAGGCGCTGGCGGCGGCGCGCTTGCGCTTCATCCGCTCGTCCTCGGCGTCACTGCCGGCGCAGGTGATGGCCGAACTGGAGGCGACCTTCGGCTGCCCGGTGATCGAATCCTACGGGATGACCGAGGCCGCGCACCAGATGGCGTCGAACCGGCTGCCGCCGGGCCTGCGCAAGCCGGGCAGCGTCGGCGCCTCCGCCGGCCCGGACGTGGCCGTCATGGCGCCCGACGGGCGGCTGTTAGCAGCCGGCGAGACCGGCGAGATCGTCATTCGCGGACCCAATGTCACGAGGGGTTACGAGAAGAACCCGGATGCCAATGCCACGGCTTTCGCGCATGGCTGGTTCCACACCGGCGACCAGGGTGTGCTCGACGAGGACGGCTATTTGCGCGTCACCGGTCGGCTCAAGGAGATCATCAACCGCGGTGGCGAAAAGATCTCGCCGCTCGAGGTCGACGACGTGCTGATGGACCATCCGGCAGTGGCGCAGGTCGTCACCTTCGCCATGCCGCATGACAAGCTTGGCGAGGAGGTGGCCGCGGCGGTTGTGCTGCGCGAAGGCATCAGTGCCACCGAGGGCGACATTCGCACCTATGCCGCGACACGGCTTGCCGATTTCAAGGTGCCGCGCAAGATCCTGATCCTGGACGAGATCCCCAAGGGTGCGACCGGCAAATTGCAGCGCATCGGCCTCGCCGCCAAACTCGGGCTTTGACGATGAAGATCACCATCTTCGGCGCCGGCGCGATCGGCGGCTATCTCGCGGCCAAGCTCGCCATCACTGGTCGGACCGATCTTTCGATCGTCGCGCGCGGCGCGCATCTGGAAGCGATCAAGGCGGACGGCCTGCGCCTGATCGAGGATGGCCAGGAGATTTCGGTCCCCGTCCGGGCCGCCGCCAAAGCCGACGAGCTTGGCGCCCAGGATTACGTCGTGCTGGCGCTGAAAGCCCATTCGCTCTCCCCAGCCCTCGACCAGATCGCGCCGCTGCTCGGGGACCACACATCAGTCGTCACCATGCAGAACGGCGTGCCCTGGTGGTATTTCCACGGCGTCGGCGGGCCGCTCGAAGGCACCAGGCTGAACGCGGTCGACCCCGGCGGCGCGATCTGGCAGCGGATCGGACCGGACCGCGTCATCGGCTCGGGCGTCTATCCCGCCGTCGAGGTCGATGCGCCGGGCCTCATCCGCCATGTCGAGGGCAAACGTTTCTCGCTCGGCGAACCCTCCGGCGAGCGCAGCGAACGGGTCACGCTTCTGGCCGAGGAGATGGTCAAGGCCGGCTTGCAAGCGCCAGTGCGCGAGGACATTCGCAGCGAAATTTGGGTAAAACTGTGGGGCAATCTCTCCTTCAACCCGATCTCGGCGCTGACCGGCAGCACGCTGGCCGCGATTGTCGCCGACGATGGCACCCGCGCGCTCGCCCGCACCATGATGCTGGAGGCGCAGGCGATCGGCGAAAGCCTCGGCGTGCGTTTTCCTATAGCGGTCGACCGGCGCATCAAGGGCGCCGGCGATGTCGGCGAACACAAGACCTCGATGCTGCAGGACCTGGAGCGCGGCAGGCCGATGGAGATCGACGCGCTGGTGAGCGCGGTGCAGGAACTTGGCCGGCTCACGGACAAGCCGACCCCGACCATCGATGCCGTGCTGGCGCTGGTGCGGCGGCTGGCGGTGGAACGCGGGTGTTATCGGTGAGGTGGAAGGACAGGGCAAATCAGAGCCGTGGCGCGCGACGATCCAGGCCTTGAAGCGCCTTGGCCTCATCTCCCAGCTTGACCAGGGTTAGCAGCATGCTGAACGCCATTCACCACGTCGCGCTCATCTGCACCGACTACGACCGGTCGCGACGGTTCTACGTCGAACTCCTCGGCCTCGATCTGATCCGGGAGGTTTATCGGGAGGAGCGGCAGTCATGGAAGGCGGATCTGCGGATCGGGTCGGCCCAACTGGAATTGTTCTCCTTCCCTGCACCAGCGATGCGGCCATCCCACCCAGAGGCTACAGGCCTGAGACATCTGGCATTCGCTGTGGCTAATCTTGAGCCCGTAATTATCCGCCTGGAAGCCGCAGGCGTTGCCGTCGAGCCTATCCGGATCGACCCATATACGGACCAACGGTTTACCTTTTTCAGGGACCCGGATGGATTGCCGCTGGAACTCTACGAAGCCCCATAAGGAACGGTTGGCTTTCGCGACGGGCGCTGTGTACTGACGGTCTCGGTATCGGCGGACCGCGAATCTGTGCTAAGCGCCGCCCAACCAACCAAAGGACGACACCAATGAGCGAACTGACCGTGGCCGAGGCGACCGAGAGCATCTATGCCTCGCTCCGGGCGGACAATGCCGACATCGACACACATATCGC
>NZ_RZOM01000315.1:0-5875 GCF_003999175.1 Mesorhizobium sp. M7A.F.Ca.ET.027.03.2.1
GTGCTGGCGCTCGGCCGCCGTTCCAAGATGCCGATCATCAAGACGCTGTGCGTTGTCTTCATCGAGACGGTGCGCGGCATCCCGCTGATCACCGTGCTGTTCTTCGCCAGCGTCATGCTGCCGCTGTTCCTGCCGGAGGGTGTGTCGTTCGACAAGTTCCTGCGCGCGCTGATCGGGGTGTCGCTGTTTGCCGCGGCCTATATGGCCGAAGTGGTGCGCGGCGGCCTGCAGGCGATCCCCAAGGGCCAGTATGAAGGTGCCGATTCGCTCGGTCTCGGCTATTGGCAGAAAATGTATTTCATCGTCATGCCGCAGGCGCTGAAACTGGTTATTCCAGGCATCGTCAACACCTTCATCGGCATGTTCAAGGACACCAGCCTGGTCATCATCATCTCGATGTTCGACCTGCTCGGCATCGTCAAACAGAATTTCTCCGATGCAAACTGGGCAACCGCGCAGACGGCGAGGTCAGGCCTGATCTTCGCGGCCTTCGTCTTCTGGCTGTTCTGCTTCGGCATGTCGCGCTATTCAATGTACACCGAACGCCGGCTCGACACCGGCCACAAACGCTGAATGCATGTCGCCCAAAAGTGTATAGCGGTTTTGGGATAACGACATGCATCACTACCAACGACAAAAGAACAAGGGGATCCCTGTCATGGCCACCGAAAATGCCGTCAGCGCCGAAGAGATCAAGGTCAACGCCGCCAAGATGCAGATTTCGACGACCGATGTCGCCATCGACATCATCGCCATGCACAAATGGTACGGCGAGTTCCATGTGCTGAAGGACATCAACCTGAAAGTGATGCGCGGCGAGCGTATCGTCATCTGCGGCCCCTCCGGCTCCGGCAAATCGACCATGATCCGCTGCATCAACCGTCTGGAGGAGCACCAGAAGGGCAAGATCATCGTCGATGGCAAGGAACTGACCAACGATCTCAAGAAGATCGACGAGGTGCGCCGCGAGGTCGGCATGGTGTTCCAGCACTTCAACCTGTTCCCGCATCTGACCATCCTGGAGAACTGCACGCTGGCGCCGATCTGGGTGCGCAAGACGCCGAAGAAACAGGCCGAGGAAATCGCCATGCATTTCCTCAAGCGCGTCAAGATTCCGGAACAGGCCCACAAATATCCCGGCCAATTGTCCGGCGGCCAGCAGCAGCGTGTGGCGATTGCCCGTTCGCTGTGCATGAACCCGCGCATCATGCTGTTCGACGAGCCGACCTCGGCGCTCGATCCGGAGATGATCAAGGAAGTGCTGGAGACCATGGTTGGCCTTGCCGAGGAAGGCATGACCATGCTGTGTGTCACCCACGAGATGGGCTTCGCCCGCAAGGTCGCCAACCGTGTAATCTTCATGGACCAGGGCCAGATCGTCGAGCAGAACACGCCGGCCGAGTTCTTCGACCACCCGCGCCACGAGCGCACGAAGCTGTTCCTGTCGCAGATCCTGCACTAGGCCTCGACGGCCACGAAGAGCCCGGCTGAAACACTGCCGGGCTCTTTTGCGTATGGATAACAGGCGGGCGTTCGTGTCGCGCCGGAGCGCGTTTGCAGGGCCGCCTTTCATGAAAAGACTGGGACGTTTTCTGGGTCTTCTGTTGGTTCTCGTCGCA
This sequence comes from Mesorhizobium sp. M7A.F.Ca.ET.027.03.2.1, assembly GCF_003999175.1. Classification (NCBI taxonomy): domain Bacteria; kingdom Pseudomonadati; phylum Pseudomonadota; class Alphaproteobacteria; order Hyphomicrobiales; family Phyllobacteriaceae; genus Mesorhizobium; species Mesorhizobium sp. M7A.F.Ca.ET.027.03.2.1. The sequence goes on from NZ_RZOM01000315.1 coordinate 1,620, forward strand.
CTCGCCCTGACGACGGGCACCTTCGTGCCACGGCCGCTGTGGCCGGCCGCCGCCGCCGTGCCAGCCGCGACGCGTCACATCCTGGTGCTGAACAATCCGATCCACACCGATATCGCCATCCCGGTCGATGACGCCGTGCGCCGGCGTTTCCATTTCCTGGTCGACGCGGGCATACCGGCCGACAGGCCGGAGGTCCGCTACATCGTCTTCGGCTGGGGCGGCCGCGCCTTCTACCTGGAGACGCCGACATGGTCCGAGCTGAAGGCGGTGCCGGTGATGAAGGCACTGACACTCGACGCGTCGGTCATGCATGTCGATGTCGCCGGTGACATCCTCGAACCGCGCCCCGATATCGCGGGATTCGACATCACCGAGGATCGGTTCACGGCGTTGCTCGATTTCATCGATGCAAGTTTCCAGCGGGGACCGAAAGGCCCGACCCTCGTTCCGGACGCAGCCTATTCCAGGTTCGACGGCTTCTACGAAGCCAATGGCCATTTCAACGCACTGGTCGGCTGCAACACCTGGACGGCGGCGGCCTTGCGCATCGCCGGCCTGCGCACCGGCTGGTGGAACCCGCTGCCTGTATCGCTTGGCCTGTCGATGCGGCTGTATAATTAGCTGTCTCGTCTTGTCGCGTTTCGCCAATGCGAGACGCCTCATTCCTTCGCGCCCCCCTCTGTCCTGCCGGACATCTCCCCCACGAGGGGGGAGATTGGCGGTTCGGCGCCCCGCTCTTTCCTGCGGCCCTGCAACGTTCGAGATTGGTGAAATCGGCGGTGCCGGCCGATCTCCCCCCAAGTGGGGGAGATGTCCGGCAGGACAGAGGGGGGCGCTGTCCCGCCAGCCTGTCAGGCTTTCAACGCCTGACAGCAGCCTCAACTGCCCGCCACCCATAGAGCCAATCCAGATCCGCCGCGAGCTTTTCCGAGCGCACCTTCAGGAACACATTGCGCGCAATCGCCACCGGACCCGAGGCATGCCAGGCCAGCCGGTTGACAGCGCCGCGTCGGGCGACCTGCGCTACACGCGGTCGCCGTGACTGTTCCCAGGTCGCAGGTGCGGCCAGGGGGTCGGCAGGGAAGTCGGCGATGATGTCGGCAAGCGTCGCAGCATCCTCGATCGCCATCGCCGCGCCTTGCGCCGCGAACGGCGTCATCGCATGCGCGGCATCGCCGATCAGCGCCATGTTGCCGGTCGTCCAAGGTTGTTTGCTGTCGACCGTATGGATCGGCCATGCGGTCCATGGGCCGGCCTGCTCGACCAGGCGGGCAAGTTCTGCCGCGGTGCCGCGCAGGGCTCGGGTCAGGATCCCGGCGTCGGCATTGCCGGACCAGCCTTCGGCAATACGGTCGCCCCTGGTGAAGGCAGCGAGATTGAAGGCAGCACCCTTGCTGACGGGATAGGCCACCATATGGAAGCCGGGATGCAGGAAGGTGGTGACGCAATTGGTTACACCGATCGCGGCAAAGGCTTGTCCGGCAGCGCTTTCGGCGGCAATGGTCGCGCGCCAGGCCAGCTCGCCGGAAAAACGGCTTGTCGGCAAGGCCGCCCTTTTGGCCGAATCGACAAGTGCGCGCACCGACGACCAGACACCATCGGCTCCGATCAGCAGGAAGCCCTCAGCCTTGATGGTTTTGCCGTCGATCTCGGCCGTCGCGGTGATGCCATGGGGGCCGGTGGCAGCGCTGCTGACGCGGGCGCCGGTGGTAAGATGGATATCCGGTATCTGGGAAACCCGTGCCATCAGCGCGCTCTGCAGATCAGCCCTGTGAGCGACGAGATAGGGCGCCTGCCAGCGCGTTTCGGCGGCTTGCCCCAGCGGCACCCGCGCCAGTTCGCGCAAGGTCGCGGCCTCCTTCAACACCACGGCTTCCGGCCGCACCGTTGCCGGCAGCAGCTTGTCGAGTACGCCAAGCTGGCGAAGGATACGTGTCGCGTTGGGAGAGAGCTGGATGCCGGCGCCGGCAGCTTCCAGGCGCTGCGCCTGTTCGAACACCCGAACAGGGTAGCCGCGGTCGGCGAATGCAAGCGCTGCGGTCAATCCGGCGACACCCGCCCCGGCGATGACAATTTGCCGGGATCGCGTGTCGGTCATCGGGCTGGTCGCGAAAGACTCAGGCGGCCTGATCGATGTAGATGCAGCCGGCCGGCAGCGTCTCGGTCGCCTTCAGCTTCGGAGAATAGCGGTAGAGCGTCGAGCAATAGGGGCAGACTTTTTCGTTGTCGTCGCCCATGTCCAGAAACACATGCGGGTGGTCGAAAGGCGGATTGGCGCCCGTGCACATGAATTCCTTCACGCCGATGTCGATTGCCTGATAGCCCGCATCGTTCTGAAAATGGGGAATGGAACCGCCTGCCATCGTCGTCTCCTTAACGCAGTCTCGTCTGCATCTGGATCATATCAGGCCTCTTTGCAAGTTCGATGAAATGAAACTGTCGCAAAAGCCTGTCAGAGGATAAGTTAAGCCGGTTAACGCATGGCCCCGAAGACCGACATCGGTTTTCGGCAAGGACCATGCGTCGCCTTGGAGTGGCAGAGCGTCCTTTGCGCGTCCTGAATGACGCACGACGCTTTAGCCTGGCTGACGGTGTGGAAGAGCGGGAATCATGAACGAACTAAAGCCGGTGCAGAACGAATTCGTTGATGTCGAGGTGGCTCGCCCGGAGGGCGGCAATCCGGACCGGTTTGTCAACCGCGAGTTTTCCTGGCTGCAGTTCAACCGGCGCGTCCTCGAGGAGTCGCTGAACCTCAATCATCCGCTGCTGGAGCGCGTCCGCTTCCTGTCGATCTCGGCCGCCAATCTCGACGAGTTCTTCATGGTCCGTGTTGCCGGTCTTGCCGGCCAGGTGCGAGAAGGCATAACGTTGAAGAGCCCTGACGGGCGCACCCCCGAACAGCAGCTCGAACAGCTGCTGCGCGAGGTCGAGCGGCTGCAGGAAGACCAGCAGAAGAGCCTTTCGGCGCTTACCGTGCTGCTCAACAAGGAAGGCATCGAGAGCATCACCCGCGATGCGCTGACCAAGGACGAGAAAATCTGGCTGGAGGACCATTTCCAGGAACAGGTTTTCCCGGTGCTGACCCCGCTGTCGATCGATCCGGCGCACCCGTTCCCGTTCATTCCCAATCTCGGCTTCTCGATGGCGCTGCAATTGCGCCATCGCAAGAATGGTGAGGAGATGAGCGCGCTGCTGCGCCTGCCGGTGGCGCTGAAGCGCTTCATCCGCCTGCCGGACCGCAAGCATCATGTCCGCTTCATCCCGCTGGAAGAGGCGGTCGGCCTCTATATCGGCAAGCTCTTCCCCGGCTATGAGGTCAAGGGCTCCGGCACGTTTCGCATCATTCGCGATAGCGATATCGAGGTCGAGGAGGAGTCCGAGGACCTCGTGCGCCTGTTCGAAACGGCGCTGAAGCGGCGGCGGCGCGGTTCGGTGATCCGCATCGAATTCGACAGGCTGATGCCTGGCGAATTGCGCGACTTCGTGGCAGGCGAGCTTGGCGTGTCGTCGAGCCGCATCAGCGTGCTCACCGGGCCGCTGGCGCTCAGCCAGATTTCCGAGATCGTCGCCGTCCCTCGCGACGACCTGAAATTCATGCCCTACAATCCGCGTTTTCCCGAGCGTATCCGCGAGCATGGCGGCGATTGTTTCGCCGCCATCCGCGAGAAGGACATCGTCGTCCATCACCCCTACGAATCGTTTGACGTCGTGGTGCAGTTCCTGCGCCAGGCGATGGCCGATCCGGAAGTGGTGGCGATCAAGCAGACGCTTTACCGCACCTCCAATGACAGCCCGATCGTGCGTGCGCTGGTCGACGCGGCCGAGGCCGGCAAGTCGGTCACCGCGCTGGTCGAGCTCAAGGCGCGTTTCGACGAAGAAGCCAACATTCGCTGGGCGCGCGATCTGGAGCGTGCCGGCGTGCAGGTCGTGTTCGGCTTTCTTGAGCTAAAAACCCATTCGAAAATGTCGCTGGTGGTGCGGCGCGAGGACGGCAAGCTGCGCAACTACGTGCACCTCGGCACCGGCAACTACCATCCGGTAACGGCGCGCATCTACACCGACCTGTCCTTCTTCACCACCGATCCGACGATCGCCCGCGATGTCGCCCAGCTCTTCAATTTCATCACCGGCTATGCCGAGCCGACAGACGAAATGCGGCTTGCGATCTCGCCGTTCACGCTGAGAAGCCGTATCCTGAAGCACATTGCCGACGAGATTGCCTACGCGGTGCAGGGGAAACCGGCGCGCATCTGGAT
>NZ_RZOM01000316.1:0-5861 GCF_003999175.1 Mesorhizobium sp. M7A.F.Ca.ET.027.03.2.1
GTTCCAGAGCCATCTGGTCGGCATCCACGCCGAAACGCTTCCCGTGCCCTACACCTCTGCCACAGGCTTTCCCGACACCGAATTCCTGCAGGTTTCGGCAGATATGAACCGGGAACGGGCCGAGAAATTAAAGGCGCTGTTTCTCAGGCATATCGAGGATTCCGGTCTTTCCTTCGAGTGGCGAAGCCTGGAGAGCTTTTCGGGTGACAGCGCGCTGACCGGGATTTCGAGCGTGCGGGCCGCCGACCTGATCATAGCGGCGCAGCGCGAAACGGGCGGCGATTCCAGCGCGGACGTAGACACGCTGGTCTACGATGCCGGCCGGCCGGTGCTGGTGGTGCCGCACGAGGGTCCGCTGATCACCACCTTCAAACGCGTCTTGCTCGCCTGGAACGGCAGCAAGGAAGCGGCGCGGGCCGCCTTCGACGCGCTGCCCTTCATCATCGAAGCCGAGAAGACTGACATATTGGTTATCGACCCTCCTGAAACGCTCGACGACAGCCCGGAGGCCGCCGGCGCCGAAATCGCGTCGGCGCTGTCGCGCCACGGCGCCACCGTCAGCGTTTCGGTGCAGCAGTCGGGCGGCAATTCGGTCGATGACATCATCCAGACCAGAATCGCGGAAACCGGCGCCGATCTGCTGGTGCTCGGCGCCTACAGCCACTCATGGCTGCGTCAGCTTCTGTTCGGCGGCGTGACACGCAGCGTGCTGCGCACCGCGCCGGTGGCGGCGTTCCTGTCGCGGTAGGTCCACAGCGATCGCTGGGCCTTGCCTTTGCCAAGGCCCCTTGCTCTTGCCAAGATGGGGGCTTTCCAGCTAATTCCGCGCGCATTCCCCTGTTTTCCTGCGCGCGATCCCCGCGTGCTGTGGAGTGCGCGACATGTCCCTTCCCGAAAAAGCCTTTCCGGTCTCCTGGGACCAGTTCCATCGCGACGCCCGGGCGCTCGCCTGGCGGCTTGCCGGCGCCAACAAGGGACAATGGAAAGCGATCGTCTGCATTACGCGAGGCGGGCTGGTTCCCGCGGCGATCATCTCGCGTGAACTCGGTATCCGCGTCATCGAGACGGTCTGCGTCGCCTCCTATCACGACTATACCAGCCAGGGGCAGCTGCAGGTCCTCAAGGAGATCACCCCTGCCCTGCTCGACGAAGACGGCGCCGGCGTGCTGATCATCGACGACCTGACCGACACCGGCAAGACGGCGGGCATCGTGCGCGCGATGATGCCCAAGGCGCATTTCGCCACCGTCTATGCCAAGCCGAAAGGCCGGCCGCTGGTCGATACTTTCGTCACCGAAGTCAGCCAGGACACCTGGATCTATTTCCCTTGGGACATGGGCTTCACCTACCAGAAGCCGATCGCCGACGACCACGCCGGCTGATTCGCAACAACCTGCCTGTTACAGACCAGCAGCTTGCACCCGGGCATGATTGCTTTCGCAAACAGGTCCGGCAGGGCCGGATATTTAGCCAAATCGACGTCTATTGGCGGAAATCGGCCAGGCGAATGAAATTTTTTACTTTTATTGCCGACAATTAGCCGTAAGATTCGTGAGACGGCAAACGATTCCGGAGGCTGGGGCTAGCTTCTTCGATGTTGACGAGGCCAACGACACACAATCATCTGGCCGAAAGGGTCCGACGGCTCTTCGGCACGGCGCCGTGCCGTCTGCAGGTTGCCGCCCTGCCCTGGCGCGACACGGGCGACGGCGTCGAAATCATGCTGATCACCAGCCGCGATACTGGCCGCTGGGTTTTGCCCAAGGGCTGGCCAGAGGCCAGGGAGCCGCTCTGCGAGGCCGCGGCGCGCGAAGCCGGCGAGGAGGCCGGGCTGCGCGGCCGTGTCTCTCATCTTGAAGCCGGCCGTTACTTCTACGCCAAGGTCCTGGCTTCCGGCGAAGAAGTGCCGTGCGAGGTCCTGGTGTTTCCACTGCATGTCGACAAAGTCGCGGACCGCTGGAAGGAAAAACACTCACGCACCCGCAAATGGGTCCGTGCGAGCGAAGCGGTGCGCATGGTCAACGAACCCGACCTTTGCCAGATCATCGCCTATTTCTGCGCCGACCCGCACAGCTTCTCCTGACGGGCGGCCACACCGCTCTCTTTGCAAAACGGGACTGGCTTGCAAAGGCTAGACACGCGTTGCCGCGCTTCGACATGAATGCTTTGCTAAGGAATCAAGGGTAGGATTCGGCAGCTCTGGTATTTTTGATCGATGGCGAATCCCGCAAATCCAATTCCAAACGAGTCCGACGACCCACAGCGCGAGCATCGTCCGCGCGTGCTCAAGGGTGGGTCGATCATCACCGGAATTTCCAATTCGGAAGTCGGTTGCACGCTGCGCAACCAGCACGACGGCGGCGCCGAACTGAAGATACCGCTCGAAGCCCGGGTCCCAGATCGGTTCCTTCTCTATGTGCCGCTCGACGGCATTGCCTATCGGTGCGAGGTCCGCTGGCGTCGCAACGACCGTATCGGGGTGCAGTTCACCGGCACCGAGCCAAAGCCCCGGCTGCATTACGGCTGACGCCCGGGCAAGCTTGCGCGCGGAAAATCGTGATCCGCGCCTGCATTCTATCCCCGTTATCCACATATGTGACACACAAGATGTTGGGGTCACAAAAGCTACGCAAACGAATCCTTGACGGCGCAAAACGAGTCGCCTTTTATAGGCCATGTGCTCCTGTTGAGAGTGCGACCGGAAAGTTCTGAGCCCGGTCTTTTTTCCCGGATTATGTGCGTTTTTGCTCGCATTTCCGCCTGTTTACGAGGCCGGCGGAAGCGTTGGGATTGTGGGGCGGTTGGGGACGATAGGGACAATTGTCGGGCTTGAATAAATTGTCTGTTAATACTATATTTAGTGTTTGCAGGTAGGTTCGACGCTAGATAGTGTGAATTTCCCTCGACCGAGGGAATCGGAAAAAATCAGTTTTGAGGGACCTGCGGGTTCGTCGGCGCGTTGGACAGATACTTCGCAAGGAGTTTGACCAGCAGGGCCGGCGGAGACCGCGAAAATGGAGAGCCGGCCGTTTTGGAACGCCCGGCAGACGGCGGACATGCGCGTTTCGCATCGGGGGCAGAAATCCCTGGAGGAAAGCGCTATATATAGACAAAAGGGACCGGACCAATGCGCATCGAGCGTCGTTTCACCAAGCCAGGACAATCTGCCTATGCGGAGATCGAATTCCGCAAGGCGCTCTCGGAGATCAAGAATCCGGATGGTTCGGTGGTGTTCCGCTTGGACAATATCGACGTGCCGGCGCAGTTCTCCCAGGTCGCAGCCGATATCCTGGCGCAGAAATATTTCCGCAAGGCCGGTGTGCCGGCGCGCCTGAAGAAGATCGAAGAGAACGACGTCCCCTCCTTCCTGTGGCGCTCCGTCGCCGATGAGACGGAACTTGCCAAGCTGCCGGAAGCCGAGCGCTACGGTTCCGAGATCGACGCCCGCCAGGTCTTCGACCGGCTTGCCGGCACCTGGACTTACTGGGGCTGGAAGGGCGGCTACTTCAAGGGGTCGGAGGAAGATGCGCGCGCTTTCCGCGACGAGCTTGCCTACATGCTCGCCACCCAGCGTGTCGCGCCGAACTCGCCGCAATGGTTCAACACCGGCCTGCACTGGGCCTATGGCATCGACGGCCCGAGCCAGGGCCACTTCTATGTCGACCCGTTCACCGGCAAGCTGACCAAGTCGAAATCCTCCTACGAGCATCCGCAGCCGCATGCCTGCTTCATCCAGGGCGTACAGGACGACCTCGTCAACGAGGGCGGCATCATGGATCTGTGGGTGCGTGAAGCACGCCTGTTCAAATACGGCTCCGGCACCGGCTCCAACTTCTCGCTGCTGCGCGGCGAAGGCGAAAAGCTGTCGGGCGGCGGCCGCTCGTCGGGCCTGATGAGCTTCCTCAAGATCGGCGACCGTGCGGCGGGCGCCATCAAGTCGGGCGGCACCACGCGCCGCGCCGCCAAAATGGTCATCGTCGACGCCGACCACCCCGATATCGAGGAATTCATCGACTGGAAGGTCAATGAAGAGCAGAAGGTCGCCTCGCTGGTGACCGGCTCGAAGATCGTCAAGAAGCATCTCGAAGCGATCATGAAGGCCTGCGTCAACTGCGAAGGCAATGGCGATGACTGCTTCGACCCGTCGATCAACTCCGCGCTGAAGCGCGAGATCAAGGCGGCCAAGAAGTCCGCCGTGCCGGAGAACTACATCTACCGCGTCATCCAGTTCGCCAAGCAGGGCTATAGCTCGATGTCGTTCAAGACCTACGACACAGACTGGGATTCGGATGCCTACCTCACGGTTTCGGGCCAGAACTCCAACAATTCGGTGTCGCTGAAGGACAATTTCCTGCGCGCCGTCGAGGACGATGCCGACTGGCACCTGACCGCCCGCAAGGACGGCAAGGTGCTGAAGACGCTGAAGGCCAGGGATCTCTGGGAAAAGATCGGTTACGCCGCCTGGGCGTCCGCGGATCCCGGCCTGCATTTCAACACGACGATGAACGACTGGCACACCTGCGCTTCCGCCGGTGCGATCCGGGCGTCCAACCCGTGCTCGGAATACATGTTCCTCGACGACACGGCCTGCAATCTCGCCTCGATTAATCTGCTGCCCTACCGCAACGCCGACGGCACGATCGACATCGCAGCCTACGAGCACACGGTGCGGCTGTGGACCATCGTGCTCGAAATCTCGGTGATGATGGCGCAGTTCCCGTCGAAGGAGATCGCCAAGCAGTCCTACGAATACCGCACGCTCGGCCTCGGCTATGCCAATATCGGCGGCCTGCTGATGACGTCGGGCATTCCCTACGACTCCGATGAAGGCCGCGCCATCTGCGCCGCACTCACCGCAATCATGACCGGTGTCGCCTATGCCACCTCGGCCGAGATGGCCGGCGAACTCGGCGCCTTCGCCGACTACGACCGCAATGCGCAGAACATGCTGCGCGTCATGCGCAACCATCGCCGTGCCGCCTATGGCGAGAAGCAGGGCTACGAGAAGCTTGCCGTCAACCCGGTGCCGCTGGTCGCTTCCGACCTGAAGCAGCAGGACCTTGCGACCCACGCCAAGGCCGCCTGGGACCGCGCCATCGAGCTCGGCGAGGAGCATGGCTACCGCAATGCACAGGCGACCGTGATTGCGCCGACCGGCACGATCGGCCTGGTCATGGATTGCGACACCACCGGCATCGAGCCCGACTTCGCGCTGGTGAAGTTCAAGAAGCTCGCCGGCGGCGGCTATTTCAAGATCATCAACCGCGCCGTGCCGGAAGCGCTGCGCACGCTCGGCTATTCCGAAGCCCAGATCGCCGAGATGGAGGCCTATGCGGTCGGCCACGGCAACCTCAACCAGGCGCCGGCCATCAACCCCGGCGCGCTCAAGGCCAAGGGCTTCACCGACGACAAGATCGCCGCGCTCAACGCAGCCTTGAAGTCGGCCTTCGACATCAAGTTCGTCTTCAACCAGTGGACGCTCGGCGCCGACTGGGTGAAGGAGACGTTCGGCTTCACCGACGAGCAGCTCAACGACTTCTCGTTCGAGATCCTGCCGGCGCTCGGCTTCTCCCGGAAGGACATCGAGGCCGCCAACATCCATGTCTGCGGTGCGATGACGCTGGAAGGCGCGCCGTTCCTCAAGGCCGAACACCTGGCGGTGTTCGATTGCGCCAGCCCGTGCGGCAAGATCGGCAAGCGCTCGCTGTCCATCAACAGCCACATCCAGATGATGGCGGCAGCACAGCCCTTCATCTCCGGCGCCATCTCCAAGACCATCAACATGCCCAACGATGCGACGGTGGAAGACGCCAAGGGCGCCTACATGCTGTCGTGGAAGCTGGCGCTGAAGGCCAACGCGC
>NZ_RZOM01000317.1:0-5840 GCF_003999175.1 Mesorhizobium sp. M7A.F.Ca.ET.027.03.2.1
GGCGGCGAGCCAGGTCTTCATCGCCGCGCGTGCCTTGGCCGAGAGCGGCACCATGCGCTCCTTGTCGCCCTTGCCGCGCACCATGAAAAAACGGTCGTCGCGCTGCGCCACCGTCACCGGCAGGCCGACCAGCTCGGAAACGCGCAGGCCGGTGGCGTAAAGCACCTCGACCAGCGCATGCAGGCGCAGTGACGCCAGACTGTCCCCATCGCCCGACGAGGCATCGCCGGCCTCAAGCGCCGCTCGGTCGATCAGCCGGCCGGTGTCGGCCTCGCTCATCGTCTTGGGCAGCGGGCGGCCCTTTCTCGGGCTGTCCAGCGTGCCGGTCGGGTCATCGCCGCGCAGGCCTTCGGCGTAGAGGAATTTGAAGAACTGGCGGATCGCCGACAGTTTGCGCGCCTGCGACGTGGCGGCAAAGCCGCGGGCGGCAATGTCGTCGAGATAGGCGCGGATATCGGCGGCGGCGGCACCAGCCAGCCCGCCATCGATCGCGCCAGAAGCGTCCTCGAGGTCGCGGCGGTAGGAGGAAAGCGTATTTTCAGCCGCGCCCCGCTCGGCGCTCATCATTTCCAAAAAGGCTTCGATGCGGGCGGCGCTGTTCATTCAACTTTTCTTCGGGTTCAGCTTTTCTTGGGGTTCAGCTTTTCCGGAGGGATGCGCACGCTCATTTCGCCCTTCTTTGGCTCGACGAACATCACCAGTGCGAACATCGCACCATAGGCAATGCCTGCCAGAATCGCTGTTACCACGACAAAGCGAAACAGTGTCGGCATCAATTTTCGCCCGTCTTCTTGTTCTGCGTTTCCAAACCCTGTCCCCTTATGGGACGCCAATTCGGCCAATTCAAGAAGAAGCGGAGGCCTGTTAGCAACTTCTGATGCAGACCCTGCTGGTCCATGTCGGGTTCAAGGCGCTTGCCACGCTTGACGCAAACGGGCTTTTCATGTCGATACGCCGGCAAAGAGGGCCTTCGAAACATCCGATGAACGCGTTGCCAGCAAATCCTCCAGACGAGACCTACGCCGCGTTGCTTGGCCGGCTGGGCAGCCGTTCCGTCGTCTTCGTCGGATTGATGGGTGCCGGCAAGACGGCGATCGGCCGCAAGGTGGCGACGATGCTGGCGCTGCCCTTCATCGACAGCGACCAGGAGATCGAAAGCGTCTCGCGCATGACCGTTCCGGAGCTGTTCGAGCGCTATGGCGAGACCGAATTCCGGGCGCTGGAGCAGCGCGTCATCCTGCGCGTGCTGGAAAACGGCCCGCAGGTGCTGTCGACCGGCGGCGGCGCCTTCATGAATGCGCAGACGCGCGAGGCGATTGCAGCGCAGGGCGTGTCGGTATGGCTGAAGGCCGAGCTCGATCTTCTGATGGACCGCGTCTCCAAGAAACAGAACCGGCCATTGTTGAAAAGTGCCGATCCGCGCGCCGTGCTGGAGCGGCTGATGGGCGAGCGCTATCCGGTCTACGCGACATCTGATGTCACCGTGCCGACCCGCGACGACCGCAAGGAAGTCATCGCGACCGAGGTGGTGGACGCGCTGTGCCGGCATTTCGGCATCGATGAGACGACGGCGACGGGCGAGGTGGAACAGTGAGCATCGAGGCACCCGTTGTCGTCGAAGTCGGCCTTGGCGACCGGACCTACGATATCCTGATAGGTTCGGGGTTGTTGGCCCGCGCGGGTGCCGAGATATCGGGCCGCCTGCCGGGTACACGCGCCGCGGTCGTCACCGACGCCAATGTCGCGGCAGCGCATCTCGCTGCCCTTCAGGCCAGCCTCGAAACGGACGGCATCCAGACCGCCGTGATCACGTTGCCGCCCGGCGAGAAGACCAAGAGTTTTGCTCATCTCGAAGAGGTGGTCGACGGTGTGCTGGCTGCGAAACTGGAGCGCGGCGACATCGTCATCGCCTTCGGCGGCGGCGTTATCGGCGACCTTGCCGGCTTTGCCGCCGGCATCGTGCGGCGCGGCATGAATTTCGTGCAGATCCCGACCTCGCTGCTGGCGCAGGTCGATTCCTCGGTCGGCGGCAAGACCGGCATCAACAGCCCTCGCGGCAAGAATCTCGTCGGCGTCTTCCATCAGCCGAAACTGGTGCTGGCCGACACCGGAGTGCTCGACACGCTGCCGATCCGCGAATTCCGCGCCGGCTATGCCGAACTCGCCAAATACGGGCTCATCGACCGGCCACAATTTTTCACCTGGCTGGAAAAGAATTGGGCCCAGGTTTTTGCCGGCGGGCCGGAGAGGACGCAGGCGATCGCCGAAGCCTGCCGCGCCAAGGCCGACGTGGTTGCGCGCGACGAGTTCGAGACCGGCGACCGCGCGCTGCTCAATCTCGGCCACACATTCGGCCACGCGCTGGAAGCCGCCACCCAATATGACGGAAGCCGCCTCGTCCATGGCGAAGGCGTCGCCATCGGCATGGCGCTGGCCTACCGGTTCTCGTCGCGGCTCAATCTGGCCAGCCCCGACGATGCCGCGCGCGTCGAGGCGCATCTGCGCGCCGTCGGCCTGCCCTGGCGGATAGCCGACATATCGGGCGATCTGCCTGACGCCGAGGCGCTGCTGGCATTTATCACCCAGGACAAGAAGGTGTCGCGCGGCGCGCTGACCTTCATCCTGACGCGCGGCGTCGGCCAAGCTTTCATTGCCAAGGATGTTCCGGCATCGGAAGTGCTGTCGTTTCTGACAGAAAACCATCCGGACCAGCAGAAAATGCGGCCGAGATGACCAACGAGCCCGGCTGGATCGTCGTTGCCGTCCTTGCCATCCTCATCGTGCTGCTCGTTGCCGTGCGCACGCGCCTGCTTGCCATGTTCGGATACGAGCTTTCGCGCATCGAGCCGCAGCGTTCCAGCCAGGACGAATTGCGCGGCGCGGTCGATGATTTCCGCCGCGACGGCCAGGTGGTGCGCGAGGATCGCGACCGCGTCGGCGGCCTGTTCGATCTCGCCGAGCTCGAAGTCTCCGACATCATGGTCCACCGCACCAATATGCGCTCGGTCAATGCCGACAATGCGCCGGAAGCGGTGGTGCGCGAGATTTTGCAAAGCCCGCACACCCGCATGCCGCTGTGGAAAGGCTCGCTCGACAACATCGTCGGCGTGCTGCATGCAAAGGATCTGCTGCGCGCCTTGAACGAAGTCGGCAACGACTTCTCCAGGATCGATGTGATGAAGATCGCCTCGAAACCATGGTTCGTGCCCGACACCACGACCTTGCAGGAACAACTCAACGCCTTCCTTCGCCGCAAGGCGCATTTCGCCGTCGTGGTCGACGAATATGGCGAGGTCGAAGGGCTGGTGACGCTGGAGGACATTATCGAGGAGATCGTCGGCGAGATCGCTGACGAGCATGATGTCGACATACAGGGCGTCAAGCAGGAGGCCGACGGCTCCGTGGTCGTCGACGGTACGGTGCCCATCCGTGATCTCAACCGGGCTCTCGACTGGAACCTGCCGGATGAGGAGGCCACCACCATTGCCGGCCTCGTCATCCACGAGACGCAATCGATCCCCGAGGAGAAGCAGGCTTTTACGTTCCACGGCAAGCGCTTCATCGTCATGAAACGCGACAAGAACCGGATCGCAAGGCTGAGGATCAGGCCAGCCGGCGACACCTGATACGTGCAGGGAGGCCGGGGCACGTCATCCGGCGATCTGGCTTGTCGAGCGTTCGTGGATCGTCGCGCCGGTCTCTGCATCTATGGCCGCCAGGCTGACTTCATAACCCCAAAGCCTGCGGATGTGACGAAGCGTGGCGTCGCGGCTGGCATCCTCGAGCAGGATGCCGTCATTGACCTTGTGCTGCAGGCGCAAATGGCGGTCGCCGAGCAGATCGACATCCACCACCTGAATGTCCGGCCGGTTCGCGCCGAGATCATAGCTGTTGGCGAGCGTGGCGCGTATCTTGGCGTAGCCGCGCTCGTCGTGGATCGAGGCGACCAGACAATGCGGTTGGTCGGCAGCGTCGCCAAGCACAAAAAACCGCCATTTCCGGATCAAGGCGGGACTGAGGTACTGGCGGATGAAGGATTCGTCGCGGTGCTCGGCCCAGGCGTCAAGCAGGACCTCGCGCCAGTTGCCCTGGCCAGCGATGTCGGGGAACCAATCGCGGTCCTCAGCCGTGGGTTTGGTCGAAATGCGCTGAATGTCCTGCATCATGTCGAGGCCGAGAGCATAGGGGTTGATGCCTGAAAAACGCGGATCGTCGAACGCCGGCTGAAAGACCACGTTGGAATGATTGCGCAGGATTTCGAGCATGGCGCCTTCGCTGATCTGGCCGCGGTCGAACAGCATGTTCATCAGCGTATAGTGCACGAACGTGGCGCAGCCCTCGTTCATCACCTGTGTTTGCCGTTGCGGGTAAAAATATTGCGCGATGACCCGAACGATCCTGATGATCTCACGCTGCCAGGGCTCCAGGACCGGGCTGTTCTTTTCCAGGAAATAGAGCAGGTTTTCCTCAGGCAGGTTTAGCGATTTCTTCCGCTCCGGGTCCTGGCCCTTGTCGTTGGCCGCTTGCTGCGAAGGCGGCAGCGTACGCCACAAGTCGTTGTAGGAGCGCTCCTCGTATTCGAGACGCTCGCGAATTCCTTCGCGCTGCCGTTCCGACGACAGCCTCGGCGGCCGGTGATAGCGAAACACGCCCTGATCCATCAGCGCGTGGGCGGAATCGAGCACAGCCTCGACGGCGGCGAGGCCGTGCCGCTCCTCGCAACGGACTATGTAGCCCTTGGCGAAGTCCAGGTAGCCGAGGATCGCACCTGCATCCGTCCATTGTTTGAACAATTGATTGTTCTTGAAGAAATGATTGTGCCCGAGAGCTGCATGGGCCGTCACCAAGGCCTGCAGGGCCATGGTGTTTTCCTCCATCAGATAGACGATGCAGGGATTGGAATTGATGACCAGTTCATAAGCAAGCCCTCGCCCGCCCTTGCGATAGAGCAGATCCTGGTGGAGGAAATGTTTGCCGAAAGACCAGTGACGGTACATCAATGGCATGCCAATGGACGAATAGGCGTCGAGCATCTGTTGCGAAGAGATGATCTCCATCTGAACGGGATAGGTGTCCAGATGAAGCTCTTCGACCGCAAGTGCCTCGATCGCGTCATAGGCCCGCGACAATGTTTTGAAATCCCAGTCGGACCCTGAAAAAAGCAGGCTGGATTTGCTGGCTTGTCTGACCATCGGGAACCCTCATGCCCGCTTGAGGGAGACCGGCTGCCTGCCGAAAAGCTGGCGAAAGACCGGGTAGATATCGGCGGGCGTAGCGATGCGGCTCATCTGGAAGTTCGGCCATTTCTGGTCGATGGCGTTATAGGCACGCCACAGCGATGTCCCGTTTTCGGTCGAGCCGAAAATATGGGCTTCACGCTCGTCGATGATCTCGACATAGGCAAAATACTGGCACAGCCGCATGAGCTCGCCGTTGAGAAGCGAAATGCATCGCTCTGAATCGCCGGCGAAATTGTCGCCGTCCGAGGCCTGGGCAGCATAGATATTCCAGTCGTGGGCCGGGTAGCGGCTCGCGATAATACGGTGCATTTCCTCCAGCGCGGTGGAAACGACAGTGCCGCCGCTTTGGGTGTTGTAGAAAAATGTCTCCTCGTCGACCTCCTGAGCCAGGTGCGTGTGGCGGATGAAGACAATCTCGATGCGGTCGTAGCGTCGTTTCAAGAACAGGTGCAGCAAGACGAAGAAGCGCTTGGCCAGATCCTTCTCGCGCTCGCCCATGGACCCGGACACGTCCATCAGACAGAACATGACGGCATTGGCGTTCGGCACCGGCCGGGAATCGAAGCGGTTGAAGCGGATGTCGACCGGATCGACATAGGC
>NZ_RZOM01000318.1:0-5838 GCF_003999175.1 Mesorhizobium sp. M7A.F.Ca.ET.027.03.2.1
CGAGTGTGTCGGCAACCTTGTTCAGTCCCTTCTCGGCCTCCTTCCAGGAGGACTTGTCGTTGTCCTTGAGGTTCTCGACATAAGCCTCGAAGAGATCGCCGATGGTTCCCGGCCGGGTATCTGTGGCGATTTTGATGCTGCGGCCCTTTTGGATCAGATTGGCGAAGTCGCGCTGAAAGAGATCCCGCGCTCCGGTCAGTGAGGTCGAGGGATAGGAGCCGATCTTCTTTTTCGTTCGTTTGCCATCGCGCCACTGCTGAGCCATCCACTCGGCTGTCACCCGTGTGGGCATTGCCTTCAGAACCAGCACCAGCCGGCCCGTGCCGCGACCTTCGCCATCGGCTAGGTCGGTCTGCTTTCCTGACTTCTCAACCTGTCTGATTGCTCGTCGAATTGCGCCGTCAGTAAGGCTGGGCATGGCTGAACACTTCCAGATTTGGGGGCGGTATGGGCTCGTTAATTGGTGACGGTAGGGCGTTCGGTCGCCGAAAACAGCCTCCAATATGCCAAATACCGCCCCCAGTACGCAAGGCGAAAAAAGAAAGTGATTAAATGTGATTGAGCGGGACTGTTCGTGACGCGTTGCGGCGCAGATGGATGGTTGTGGACCAGGATGATGGCGGTGGCCGAGAGTTCGAGGGCGCGCCTGACCACCTCGCGCGGATAGACGGGGGTATGGTCGACGGTGCCTGTCTGCTGAACCTCGTCGGCGATCAGCGCGTTCTTCTTGTCGAGGAACAGGATGCGGAACTGCTCGCGCGCCTCGAAGGCCATGACCGACCGGCAATAGGCAAGAAGCTGTGTCCAGGACGAGAGGACTTCGCGACCCTGCACCTCTCCGCGCGCCATGCGCTGCGCGGTTGCCGCGACGATCTTGAGATCGAGCGCCACCGCAGGGCCAATGCCCTTGATTTCCTGCAAGAGGCCAACCGGCGCCCCGAGCACTTCGGCCAGCGTGCCGAAGCGCGCCAGCAGCGCCTTGGCCGCCGGTTTGGTGTCGGCACGAGGGATCAGGCGAAAAAGCAGAAGTTCCAGAAGTTCGTAATCGGGCAGGGCGTCCGGACCCGCCAGGGCAAAACGCTCGCGCAGTCGGTCGCGGTGACCGAGGTAATGCGGCTTTTCGTCGAGCGTCGCCTTGGCTTTCGCCGCAGGCCGCATCGGCGCTTCGGAGAAGAAACTCCGCTCGTCGTCGTCGTTTGTGTTCCCCATACACCGCCCACATTGCTCCAGCGCAGACATTAGAACTGTTCTGGCCGGGATTGAAACAGTTCTGTTCCCCGATCGCGAGACGCCCCACGGCAGATCGTGGCTATGGCTTTCTCATACGGCAAGATGAAACCACGATTGCGCAACAAAACTTAACATCACTTAACGCATGCGGCCACTTTCACCTGACATGTTGGCGCCATCGGAGGCTCGTTGCCTCGCTATACTGGAGCACGCATGTTCACCAAAATTGACTCTGGACTGTTTGCCCGCCGGGCATCTCTTGCGGCCATGGCAATCCTGCTTTCAGCCCATTCGGAGGGCGCGCTCGCGGCCGACGCCATTGCCGTCGATACCGACGATTTCACCCCGCCGCCCGAGCCTTCCCGTTTCGGGCGCATCGAACGGAAACTGTCCGACTGGCATGTCGTGGTCGGCGGCGGCGCCATCATCGTCCCCAAATACGAAGGCAGCAATGAGTTCAAGATCATGCCGGTGCCTTTCGTCACGGCGACATTCCTCGACACGGTGACGATCGACCCGACAGGTGCCAACATCGCCGTCTATGAACAAGGACCGTTCGCGTTCAGCGCTCGGCTTGGCTACGAGATGGGCCGCAAGGAAGACGACTCCGACCATCTGCGCGGCTTGGGGGACGTCGACATGGGCGCGACGGTCGGCGTGAAGGCAGCGGCGAAGTTCGGTCCGGCCGAAATATTCGCGCAACTCGACAAGACCATCGGCGGCAGCGATGGCCTTGAGGGCAGGGTGGGGATCGAGGTGACCCGGCCTCTGTCTCAATCGTTGATGATCGGCGCCAGCGCGTCCGCCGTCTTCGCCGACGAAAATTACATGCAGGCCTATTTTGGTGTCACGCCCGAACAATCGGCTCGCTCGGGGCTGGCGCGCTATGATGCCGGTGCCGGTTTGAAGCGCGCCGATTTTTCGATTTCCGCCACATATATGCTCGACGAGAGCTGGATGGTGCGCGGCGAAGCGGGGGCCGGTGTTCTCTTGGGTGACGCTGCCGACAGCCCTGTTGTCGTCGAAAAGATCCAGCCTTCAGGGATGCTTCTCGTCGGATATCGGTTCTGACGCCTACCCAGGCACCAAATGCAGGCTAGACAAACTCCGGAATGGCACAGCAACGGCACCAAAGCGATTTGAGCGCCGAATCCAGGTCGGCAAGGCAAGGTTCGCGCATCCTCATTGTCGAAGACGATCTTGAGATCGCGCGCATGCTGGGCGAGACGCTCACCGACAACGGCATGATCGTGGAAATTGCCGAGAGCGGCGTCCAGATGAACGCCGCGCTTCGCAACCAGAAATTCGATCTCATCGTGCTCGATGTCATGCTGCCGGGCGAAAACGGTCTCAACATCTGCCGCCGTCTTCGGGCCGGAACCAACATTCCGATCCTGATGCTGACCGCGCTCGGTGAGGAAATCGACCGCATCTTCGGGCTGGAAATCGGCGCCGACGACTATGTGACGAAACCGTTCAGCGCGCGCGAATTGACGGCCAGGATACGGGCGCTGCTGCGCCGCACAGCCTATGCTCCAGACGAGCGGGACTGGTCGAAGGTGCTTCGTTTCAACGGCTGGCGCCTCGATCCAATACGCCGGCAATTGCATGACCCCAACAATGCGCGGGTTACGACCACGACGCATGAATTCGACCTGTTGCTTGCCTTTTGTCGCAATGCGGGCCGGGTTCTCTCTCGCGAGGAACTTCTGGGCGTAACCCATGCCGGGCTCGCGGGGCCGATCGAGCGTAGCGTCGATGTCCATATCAGTCGAATCCGCAGGAAGATCGAAAAGGATGCGCGCGATCCGGTGCTTTTGAGGACCGTTCGGTTGGGTGGCTATATCTTCACCGCGACGGTGGAGGAAGCATGAGTGATATCCTCCGCCGTTTCCTGCCGCAGTCCGTGCGTGGGCAGTTTGTGGCGATCATTTTCATCGCGGTGATCGTGATCATGTTCGTCGGTTCGGTCGTTGAGAGTTTCATAGAGAACGTCGACCTTCCCGCCGCGGAAGATAACGCAAGGCGTGCAGGCGTTGTTGCTGCCTTGTTGCAAGAAACGCCGGCGGAGGCGCGTGGCGCAATTCTGGCGACAGCAAAGCGGGCCGGCTTTGATTTCGAGATATTGCCCAAGGACCAGATAGCCGGCATTCCCCAGTCCTATCTGCAATGGCGAAGTGTCGAATGGCTTTTGCGTATCGACAGGGGGACGGTTGATGGACGCTGGCTAAGGATCGGCGGCCGATACGCGTTTGTCATCGACTTGGACCAGCAGGACGTCCTGGCCCATTTCGGCATGCCCGATTCCTGGCTGACATCGGGCCTCGTCCGTGCCTCGTTCTACAGGTTCATGGCTTTCGTCGCCTTGCCCGTGCTGATCTGGCTGTTTGCGGTTTGGGCCGTGACGGATCCATTGAAGCGCATCTCGGCAGCAGTCGGTTCGGCCGAGATTGAGAATGGCGACCAGCTCTTCGTCGAACACGGCTCCATTGAAATGGTGGGATTGGCGCGCGCCCTGAACAGGATGAGGACGCGCATCCGCACGATGATCGAAAACCGCACGCGCATGTTGCGCAGCGTCAGTCATGATCTGCGCACGCCGTTGACGCGGCTGCGGCTTCGCGCCGAGCGTATGGATGATGGCCCCATCCGAACCGCAATCCTGTCCGATGTCCAGCACATCGAAATCTTGATCGACGAGACCCTGACCTATCTGCGCAACGATGTTTCGACGGAGAAGCTGCAGCTCGCCGACATTGCCAGCGTTCTGCAAACCGTCTGCGCCGAGTTCTCCGATGTCGGATTTCCTGTCTCATATTCCGGGCCGGACCGGCTCCTGGGCTGGTGCAAGCCCAATGCATTGGCGCGTGCGATCGCCAATCTTTGCGACAACGGGGTCAAATTCGCTGGCAATGTCACGGTCGCCTTGACAGCGACCGGCACGGCGGCGCGCATCACGGTAAAGGACGACGGGCCGGGCATTCCGATGACGGCACGTGCTCGTGTTTTCGAACCATTCTTCAAGGAAGATGCATCGCGCGGCATTGCATCGAAGCATGGCTTCGGTCTGGGCCTCTCGATCGTTGCCGACATCGTCCAGGGCCACGGCGGCAGGATCGAATTGCAGGACAACCAGCCCAGCGGACTGGTCGTCACCATCGACCTGCCGAATGCCGCTGGCGTGCAGTCGGCATAGACGGCCTCCTGCCGGGCAGACGCTCTAAGCCGGCAGGCCGGGGCGATCGAGCTTTTTGGGCGACAGCGTGAAAATCTCGCACCCTGTGTCGGTCACGCCGATCGTGTGCTCGTACTGCGCCGACAGCGAGCGGTCGCGCGTCACCGCAGTCCAGCCGTCCGACAGAACCTTCACGTGCGGCCTGCCCAGATTGATCATCGGCTCGATGGTGAAGATCATGCCTGGCCGCATCTCGACGCCTTCATTGGCGCTGCCGTAATGCAGGATGTTCGGCGCGTCATGGAACAACTGGCCGACGCCGTGGCCGCAGAAGTCGCGCACCACCGAGCAGCGCTCGCCTTCGGCAAAGGTCTGGATGGCGGCGCCGATGGCGCCGGTGCGGGCGCCCGGCCTGACCGCTGCAATGCCGCGCATCAGGCATTCATGCGTGACTTCGAGCAGGCGCTCGGCGGCGCGCTTGATCGTGCCGACCGGATACATGCGCGAAGAATCGCCGTGCCAGCCGTCGAGGATATAGGTGACGTCGATGTTGACGATGTCGCCATCCTTGAGCGGCTTGTTGTCGGGAATGCCATGGCAGACGACATGGTTGATCGAGGTGCAGGACGATTTCGTGTAGCCGCGATAGTTGAGCGTCGCCGGCAGCGCGCCGTGGTCCATGCCGAATTCGAAGACGAAGCGGTCTATTGCTTCGGTGGTGACGCCGGGCTGGACCATCGGCACCAGCTCGTCGAGGCAGCGTGCGGTGAGATCGCATGCCTTGCGCATGCCGGCAAAGCCGTCCTCGCCATAGAGGCGGATCTGGCCGGTATTTCTGAGCGGGGCCGTGGCAGCGTCGAGATAGGTGACCATTTTGTCCGTGTAGCGGGTAGGGCTCTGCAGGAGAGCCAGCGTGAAAATTTACCCAGATTTGGCACTTGAGGGCAAAAGGTTCAAGGAAGAACTGTCTGATGCGGCCGCGCTTCCCGATATTTGCCTCGCAAGGGCGATATCTTGCCGGTTTTTGCCCGGTTTGCATCCCTTTCTGGCCATGGTGCGTTAGGGCGGGTGATGTTTTCGAGATCGCGTCCCTTCGCGGCGGCCAGGCAAACCGGATGGCCTGAAGCGCCGCTGACGGCAGCGTGCTCATGCCTGATGGGCATGGTGCTGCTCGCGATGCTGTGCTTCGGCCTGCCGGTGGCGTCAGGCTTTGCGGGGTCTGCGCCAAGCGGTGTCAGCGTCGGTGTCGAGCGGTCGGGCGAAGTGGCGGCGCTGCTGCGTGTCACCGGCAAGGCGCAAGCGCTGGAGGTTCGTGCCGGCCGTCCGGTCCTGGTCAAGTTCGCCGGCGGCCACCCCGCGCTTCCGGTCCCCGACGCTGTTTTTCTTTGGGCCGAACGGCCATCGCAAAGAGCGATGGTTTCGGGATATGGGGC